>CALCEL010000102.1 GCA_937900485.1 uncultured Prevotellaceae bacterium | reverse complement strand
AACTTTTCAACGTCCTAACCTGAACTTTTCAGAGCTCGAATAAGACTCGGGAAGAAAGATTCAGAGAGTAACCATCTCACCAACCGCAAAGAACAAACACACAAAACCAAAAAGGCCTTTCCGTACGGCATGTACGAAAAGGCCTTTTTCACTTATATCAGTCATTGACATCAATACATAGAGTAAAAGTCATGTGAGCGGAAAAGCCCGTTACCTCCAACTGCGCCTATGTATGAAATCAAAGATATTCTTTACCACCTTAGCAGTCCTGTACGCTGTCATACCATAACCGATGTACCGCATATACGGAATTGAAGAGTCAATGTAAGAACGCTCCGGCATGAAACTATCCACCACGTCCTTTTGAAACTTCGTCAGCTCAGCGGAAAGACATTTCTCGACTTGCCCTTTTTCCTGTCTCAGCTCCTCCAGAGAGGAAAACCTCTTTTTATAACTTCTCATTCCGCCCCTCCTTTCTCTTCCGCATCGTCACCCCCTGCACTGTCTGCGGACTCTTGTCCCTTCAACAGCTCAGAACGTAAGATACTTAAGGACAAAACCTCGACAACACGATTCTCCACCAGAGGAACGCGAAAGAAATAAAAACAGCAGATAATTATAACCAATCCTCCGCCAACCACGTAATTGGCCAAAGCCACACTGCCTAAAACATCTGACAGACTTATCACTAAGCCGGAACACAGAAAAAATACCGCACTGGAGCCAAGAGCGAAAACAACCAATGCTATGATGACAAATGACACGCACACAGTCAATTTCTCCGTCAACTCAAGCCGTAAGTAACGCTCCAGCGTTCTAAGCAACTTAATGTCAGCGCCTGATATCAGACCTTGTTTACTCATCGTTACACATAATTATAATTGCTGACCAAAATCATCCTCCCGAATCTCAACTGAGACGCTGAGAAAAGACCTCGAACATTACTCTACGTCGAAATCCTCGTTCGGAACATTCTCCTTTGCACCAGGAGTGACTGCATTCTTCACACGCTCAACAAGCTTATTTAACTCTTCCTTATTAAGCTTAACACCGCTCTTCTCCAAAGCGTCCTTTATCTTTTTTCTCTGATCCTCACCTTTCTCTGGTGCGAAAAGGATACCTGCAGCTGCCCCGATCACTGCGCCGCTAACAAAAGCCGCCGCCAATGCAATACTGTTTTTTGTTGCCATAGTAAAAATCTTTTTAAGTTGTAAGACCATTCAAAAGTTAAACACAAGATCAACCATTGATCCACCTTTCTACTGTAAAGGTTCTCAAAAATAGCATTAAACCTTGAAAAAAAGACACTCAAAAGATTTTTTAACATTTTTTCACACCGAATTTCTTTCCTGTAAAAAATTAAATATATACCTTTGCAGTACACCATTTGAGAATAAGATGTAGGGATTAAGAAAGAAAGACGTAGACATAAAAGAAAAAAGGTGTAAAAGAAAGTAATTAAAGAACTAAAAGAAGTTGTTCATGAGCATACCATACAGAGTCACACCAATGCGTGACAACATAAGTAAAAGGCCGAAGAAAGGCTACTACGCCCAGGTTGTGACAAAAGGAACAATAGACACACTGAGCCTATGCCAAGAGATATCATCAGGATGCACACTGACAGTGGCTGACCTCAGGGCGGCGATAGAGGCGATATCGACATCTGTAGCGTCAAAACTCATGAATGGATACAATGTTTACATAGACGGGCTTGGAACGTTCTCAGTATCGGCGGAGTCAAAGCTGGTGGAGAACGAGGAAGACCTGAGAGCGCCGTCAGTGAAAGTGAAGAACGTCAACTTCCGTTCCGCTGTGAGACTTAAGAACACGATGAAAAACTCAAGCTTCATCAAGGTCGACAAGTAGCGCGGCAGACATTCACAAGGGACAAAGACATTCGCGGCGGGAGTAGATGCAGACAAGCGAAAGCGGAGCGAGCGGAGACGAAGGTCGCATACGAGAATGTGAGAGATACAAACAAAAGATTATAACATCCAATCTATAAAAGAATCAATTATGAAGAAGTATATCATGATGAGTCTAACTCTCATCGCAACCCTGATGGTAACATCATGCAAATCCTCAAGCGAGGCTGAGTTCAGAAAACAATACGACAAAGCTAGAAGTCAGGAGCTGTACGCACAGGACGACTCTGACCCTGTAGAGGTAAGCAATGTCACTCCGGTGGAAGAGACGAAATCATACACAAGCATAAGACAAAGAAAATCGTCATCAACAACGACGACGACAACAAAGCAGGCTAACAACAACACCAACTTCCGTTCTGAGCGACTCACAGTGGTAAGCGGCGGAACACTTAAGGTGTACAACGTTGTGGCAGGCTCTTTCAAAAGCCAGGAGAACGCCAACAAGCGCTGCAACGAGCTCAAAGACAAAGGATACAGTAGCAAGGTGGCACAGAACCCAGACACTGGCATGTACCGTGTGATTGCTTCTTCACACGACACCAAGGACGCAGCCATAAGCTCAAGGGACAAGCTCCGCAACAGCTATCCTGACGCATGGCTTCTCTACAAGAAAGACTAATCGTCAACGTCACACCCCCCATCCAGCGGGACACAAAACCAGGACAAGGATGGAGGATACGGGCAATCAAGCTCTTACCCGTAGGACAAAATGACAAAAAAACGACACATGACCGTGAGTGTCTGACAACAAGCATCGATTAAAAAAGAAGACACAAACGGTTCCCTATACTACTTATAAAACTTAATTTCTTTTTGGTAAAGGTGAGAATATAACACGTAAGAATTTTTTAGCGACGAACTGCTGTGAAGCAAGTCGTCGCTTTCTTTTTGTCAAAAAAAACTAACAAAAAACAATTTGAAAAAATATATCGGCGTAATCTCAAGTTTTTTTTGTAATTTTGCGCCGCTTTTATTGTGGTATTATCCACGTAACACAAAAAACAGATTTCGCACATCACAAATAAGAATGAAAGACTTTCCATTTGATGAAATAATGAATGACACTCATCACGAGAGTTCCATGTCATTCATAGCCAACATAGAAGGAACCAAACAAGAGATTCCGAACATAAACACAGACGAGCTATTTCCTGTCCTTCCGGTCAGGAACGTTATGTTGTTCCCTATGAGCATCATACCGATTAGCATTGGAAGAAAACCGTCACTCGAGTTAGTCCGGGAGGCATCACGTAAAAACTCACACATCGCCCTGTTCTCACAGAACGACGACACTGTGGAGGAGCCGACGGAGTCAGACTTATACCACACGGGATGTCTGGCGCGTGTCCTACGTGTCATTTCACTGCCCGACAACTCAAACGTGGCTGTCATACAAGGCTACGGAAGAATACGCCTGATCGACTTAGACACAACGGGAGAGTACCTGAAGGGACACATAGAGAACTACCCGGAGGATGAGCTCGCACCACTAGGCAACAAACAGTTCAAGGCGCTCATATCCGCGCTCAAAGACACAGCACTCAAATGCATGCAGAGTGACAACCCGAGCGCGGCACTCGCGTTGGAGAACATCACGGATCCCGAGATCGTGACGAACTTCATCGCCACCAACGCCAACATCACGAACAAAGAGCGCATCGTACTGCTCGAGTCGAACAACATAGCGGACAGAGCGGACAAACTCCTTTCTCTCGTCAACCGCGAGTATCAGTTTGTCGCACTCAAACGCAGCATTCAAATGCGTACGAAGGAGACACTCAACAAACAGCAAAGAGACTACTTCCTTCGTCAGGAGATTCAGAACATTCAACAGGAGCTGGGCGACGCACCGAACGATAACGAGATAGCTGAATTACGTGAGAAATCACTCAAAATGGAATGGAGCGATGATACACGTAAGGCATTCGAGAAATCCCTCGATAAACTAAACCGCATCAACCCTCAAGCGCCGGAGTATCAAACTGAGTATCAATATGCGCAGACACTCCTTTCGCTTCCGTGGAAGAAATGCACGAAAGACAACCTCAACCTCAACAACGCCGAGAAGGTACTGAACAAGGACCACTACGGAATGGAGAAGGTCAAGGAGAGAATACTTGAGCACTTGGCTGTGCTCAAGATGCGAGGAGATTTCAAGAGCCCTATCATCTGCCTGTACGGACCTCCGGGAGTCGGAAAGACATCATTGGGTAAGAGCATAGCGTCCGCCATGAAGAGAAAGTACGTGCGTGTCAGCTTAGGAGGTATACACGACGAGGCTGAGATACGAGGACACAGACGTACTTATATCGGAGCCATGCCAGGCCGTATCATAAGCAACATAGCCAAAGTGGGCAGTTCGAACCCTGTGTTCATCCTCGACGAGATAGACAAGATAACACAAAACACCATAAACGGCGACCCCGCCTCTGCCCTTTTGGAGGTGCTCGACCCTGAACAGAACGAGACGTTCCATGACAATTACCTCGACCTGGACTACGACTTGTCAAAGGTAATGTTCATAGCCACCGCCAACAACATAAGCACCATACCGTCAGCTTTGCTCGACAGAATGGAGCTGATTGAGGTCAGCGGCTACCTGACAGAGGAGAAGATTGAGATCGCCAAGCGTCACCTCGTCCCGAAGAACCTTGACATCCTCGGCATGAGCGAGGTAGGTATTAAGATTGCCAAGCCTGCCATAGAGAAGATTATCGAGGGATACACGCGCGAGTCAGGAGTTCGTACCCTGGACAAACAGATCAACAAACTCTTTAGGAAAATAACACTTGAGTACGCGCGCAGCGAGCAGAAGCCTGAGCACGACATAAAAGCCGGTGACCTGGAGAAATACCTCGGCCCCGTACCGTACAACAGAGACAAATACCAAGGCAACGACTTTGCCGGAGTGGTCACAGGACTAGCATGGACATCGGTAGGCGGAGAGATACTCTTCATCGAGACAAGTCTCAGCAAAGGCAAGAGCGGCAAGCTGACCTTGACAGGTAACCTCGGCGACGTCATGAAGGAGTCCGCTGTACTCGCACTCGAGTATATTAAGGCTCACAGCGACATGCTGAATATCAACAACGAGATTTTCAGCAACTGGAATATACACATTCATGTTCCGGAGGGAGCGACGCCGAAAGACGGACCGTCAGCGGGAATAACCATAGCCACCTCACTCGCATCAGCCCTGACCCAGAGAAAGGTGAGAGAACATCTGGCTATGACCGGCGAGATAACACTTCGCGGCAAAGTACTGCCTGTCGGAGGCATCAAGGAGAAGATACTGGCAGCAAAGCGAGCCGGCATAAAATATATCCTCATCTGCCAAGACAACAAAAAGGATATTGAGCAAATCCCAGAGAAATACGTGAGCGGAATAACCTTCCACTACGTGGACACCGTCAAGGATGTACTCGAGTTCGCTCTGCTCCCCGAGAAGGTAGACACCCCTGTTGATCTGGAGGCAGCGATAGAAAATACAGACATCAGAAAAAAAGACAAATGACATTCACACTTCAACATACTGACTCAAAGACAAACGCCAGAGCCGGACTCATCACAACCGACCACGGTGACATTCAGACACCGATATTCATGCCAGTAGGTACGCTGGCAAGTGTGAAGGGCGTGCATCAACATGAACTGAAAGACGATATCAAGGCACAGATAATATTAGGTAACACATACCACCTTTATCTGCGTCCAGGACTGGAGGTGTTAGAGGCAGCCGGAGGACTCCATAAATTCAACGGGTTCGACAGGCCTATGCTGACAGACAGCGGCGGCTTTCAGGTCTTCTCTCTGTCAGGCATACGCAAAATACGCGAGGAGGGAGTAGAATTCAGAAGCCATCTGGACGGAAGCAAACACACATTCACCCCAGAGAGAGTAATGGACATCGAGCGCACCATCGGAGCAGACATAATGATGGCCTTCGACGAGTGTCCTCCTGGCACCAGCGACTATGCGTACGCGGCTAAGTCTCTGGCACTGACTGAACGTTGGCTCGACAGATGTATCCGCCGTTTCAACGAGACAGAGCCAAAGTACGGCTACAAGCAGTCTCTGTTCCCTATTGTCCAGGGTTGCACATTCAAAGACCTGAGACAGAAAGCGGCAGAGAACGTGGCAAGCAAAAACGCTGACGGCAACGCCATCGGCGGACTGGCTGTCGGTGAGCCTACCGAAGTGATGTACGAGATGATTGAAGTTGTCAACGAAATATTGCCGAAAGACAGACCACGATATCTGATGGGCGTCGGCACACCTATAAACATTCTCGAGGGAATTGAGCGAGGCGTAGACATGTTCGACTGCGTCATGCCGACTCGCAATGGCCGCAACGCTATGATCTTCACAAAGCACGGCACCATAAACTTCCGCAACAAAAAGTGGGAGATGGATTTCAGTCCAATGGATCCGGAGGGAACATCATACGTCGACACCGCCTACACCAAGGCATACGTGCATCACCTCTTCAAGGCTCAAGAACTGTTAGCCATGCAGGTGGCCAGCATACACAACCTCGCCTTTTACCTGTGGCTTGTCGGTGAGGCACGCGACCACATCATCGCCGGAGACTTCGCCATCTGGAAAGCCAAGATGGTCGAGGAACTCGGCAGAAGACTGTAACAGCGCCGCTTACGGATGACCATGCGCCAGCTTCTATCCGAACACAGGTGATCCCACATGTCCAAACGAACGAAATGAGACAACAACAGAAATCAGACATCAAATCAATATATGGAAAAATGGAAAAAGCTAAGCGACAAGCTTGCTGAACATACGCCAATAACAAGACTTGACCGATACATCATCGGGAAATTCCTTGGCACGTACTTTTTCTCCATAGCCCTGATTATATCCATTTCCGTAGTGTTTGACATAAACGAGAACATTGCGAAATTCCTGGAGAAAAACGCCCCGCTTAAGGCGATAATCTTCGACTACTATGTGAATTTCATCCCATACTACTCCAACCTCTTCAGTCAGCTCTTTGTCTTCATCGCCGTCATCTTCTTCACGACAAAACTCGCCGACAACTCAGAAATAATAGCGATGATGTCGACAGGAGTAAGCTTCAACAGACTGCTACGGCCATACATGATATCAGCCGGATTCATAGCACTGCTGACCTACTATCTCGGCGCTTACATCATACCGATAAGCAATGTCAAAAGAGTAAAGTTTGAGAATACCTACAGAAGACGTAATGTGCAAACGTTCACGACTAACGTACAGCTTGAGGTCGACTCAGGAGTAATAGCGTACATCGGACGGTACGAAGACACGCAGAAAATGGGATACGAGTTCACATTGGACAAGTTTGAGAACAAGAAACTTGTCAAACACCTGCAGGCGATGACCATCCAGTACGACACCCTGTCTGAACAGCCATATCATTGGATCCTGACCAACTATCAGACAAGAGACATGAATGGCATGAAGGAGACTTTGAAGAGCGGCTACAGACAAGACACCACGATAATGATGGAGCCACAAGACTTTCTCATCACGGAAGGCCAACAAGAGACATTGACGACTCCAAAACTAAAAGAGTATATAGAAAGACAGAAACAGCGCGGATTCGCAGAGATAAAAGAGTTTGAGGTTGAGTACTACAAACGAGGAGCAAGCTCTTTCGCTGCATTCATACTAACAATCATCGGAGTTTCTCTCTCCGCCCAGAAAAGGAAAAACGGACTCGGCATCTCATTAGGCACGGGACTTGCGTTGAGCTTCACTTATATTATGTTTCAGACTGTGTCCTCAACGTTCGCAACAAACGCAAATATGCATCCGGCAGTGGCCGCGTGGCTGCCGAATGTCATCTTCACCGTGATAGCCTACTTCGTGTATAGGAATGCACCAAAATAAAAACGACATCATTCTACAAATATAATAAACACATGTATTTTGACGAATTACCACTTAGTGATGACATATTAGACGCACTGGACTCGATGAACTTCGAGCAGTGCACACCGATTCAGGAACATACCATTCCCTTGATACTCGAAGGGAAAGACATTATCGGCATAGCACAGACAGGAACAGGAAAGACGGCGGCTTACTTACTGCCTATCCTCAACCAACTCAACACAGGTGAATACCCACAGGACGCGATAAACTGCATAATAATGTCACCGACTCGAGAGCTGGCCCAACAGATTGACCAACAGGTGGAAGGCTTCGGCTACTTCCTCAACGGAGTGTCCAGCGTGGCTGTTTACGGAGGCAATGACGGCATACGCTTCGAGCAGGAACGGAAAGGATTGGAGCTTGGAGCCGACATCATCATAGCCACTCCAGGACGTCTCATTAGCCACCTCATGGGTGGACATATCGATCTGAAACGTGTGTCATTCTTCGTGCTGGACGAGGCGGACAGAATGCTCGACATGGGATTCTACGACGACATCATGAAGATTGTCAGCTACCTGTCAGACGAGAGACAGACAATCATGTTCTCCGCCACTATGCCTTCTGACATACGCACACTCGCCGGCAATATCCTCAAGAACCCGGCGGAAGTCAAGATCGCAGTATCCAAGCCTGCAGAGAAAATCAAACAGACAGCATACCTCTGTCACGAAAACATGAAAAACAACATCATACGAAGCATTTTCTCTGACGACAAACTTGACAGGGTGATTATCTTCGCATCATCAAAACAGAAAGTCAAAGAGCTCACCAGCTCCATGAAACAAAAGGGATACAACGTTGAAGCTATGCACTCCGACCTCGAGCAGAAAGAAAGAGATGTCGTGATGCGTGACTTCAAGAACCGACGCGTCAACATACTCATAGCCACGGACATCGTCAGCCGCGGAATAGACATTGACGACATACAGATGGTCATCAACTACGACGTACCTCGTGACCCGGAGGATTATGTGCACAGAATCGGACGTACAGCAAGAGCCAACCGAGACGGACAAGCCGTCACGCTCGTGACACAGAAAGACTATGCGCAGCTTCTGAAAATCGAACGCCTCATAGAAAAACAGATTGACAAGCCAGAACTCCCTGAAGGCTGCGGCGAGAAACCGGATATGAAAGATTCAGACACACGTCACAAGAAAAGCTATCATAGCCACAGAAGCGCCGGCAACAAAGAAAACAAGAGAAACGACTCAAGAAAAAAACATTACAGACACAAAAACAAGAGAAAAGATAACAAGCAAACAGGAAAAGCGGAATGACACATTGTCAGACTGACAGTCAGCAAATGAAAGCGGCAGACAACGTCTTCTGTGAATTAACCTTAAAAAAGTTACGGATTTGTTAATTTTATCAAGCAACGCGACATCATTATTTGAGTAATAGACAAAAAATAATTATTTTTGCGCAAATATTGTGTCTTTTAAACACACGAAAAAAAACAGAAAATTAACGTACAAGCATCAGACAGTCAAAAAAAATGATAACGAGACTCAAGACAATATCTTTAGTGGTTCTGACAGCCGCATGCGCAGGCATCCATGCGCAGAACGGTGTAAACTCACCATATTCGCGCTACGGGTTTGGCGTAATGTCTGATCGTTCCATGGGATTCAACAAAGGTATGGGTGGCATATCACAAGGATTCAGGGATGGTCAGTCCATCAACACTGCCAACCCGGCCTCATACTCTGGTTGTGACTCACTTACCGCATTGTTTGACTTCGGACTGTCACTGCAAAACGGAAACTATAAGATGAACGGACTGCAGCAAAACGCCCGTAACACGAGCTTTGACTACGCAGCGTTCCACTTCAGAGCATACAAGGGAGTCGGAGTGGCGGTCGCAGTGCTACCTGTCACTAACATCGGCTACAGCTTCTCCTCATCAAGCGAGGTGTTGTCCGGCTCTGAGGACATAACAAGCTCATACACGTTTAGCGGTTCTGGCGGACTTCATCAGGTGATGCTCGGCGCCGGTTTCCAAATAGCCAAGCCACTGTCAGTCGGAGCTAACATCTCGTATCTGTACGGAGACTACACGCACAGCATGAGCATGTCATTCAGCGAGTCGTCAATTAATTCCATAACACGCTCATACACGGCAGACATCTCAACATACTCCCTCGACCTGGGAGCACAATACACTCAGGTACTGTCTAAGGACAAGAAATTAGTCGTGGGAGCAACATACTCGTTAGGACATGACATCAACAACGACGCATACAGAAGCACTGCCAACTACAACAGCAGCAGCAGTACCACGACAACAAATACTGACACCATCAAGAACGCGTTCCAGCTGCCTACCTCAATAACAGCCGGACTCGCCTACTACTATAAGAACAACATCGTAGTCGGCGCGGATGTTATGGTTCAGAAATGGAGTGACGTGCGATTCCCGAACCAAGCAACGACGTCTGCAAGCAACGGCGCGACAGACGCAAACGACTTCACAACGGTAAACAACATCTTCAACGACTATGTCAAGTTGTCTGCGGGAATAGCTTACACTCCCGACCCGATGGCGAGAAGCTACGGACAAAGAATAACATACAAATTCGGAGGCTTCTACTCTAAGACATACGCCAACACGGACGTGGAGAGCAATATTAGCGGCAAGCCATACGAGTTCGGAGTAAGCGCGGGACTCACACTGCCTATTTCCAACAGAAACGCAATGTGGAGCTCACCAAAAATAAACATATCAATGCAATGGGTACACACCAACGTTCCATACATGAGCGCAACCATGAAGTCACAGACCGACCTGACTGAGAACTACCTTAAGCTCAGCGTCGGACTCACATTCTCAGACCGTTGGTTCTATAAATGGAAAGTAAAATAACGCCATCAGGCATTCACGAAATAACGTTGCTGAATTGGCGGCGGCAAACAAGAAACTAACAAAAAACAAGACCTATATGACAAAAAATCTATTTCTCACATGTGCCATGACAATCTCAGCTTTGGGCATCAACGCTCAAAACCTGCGTGGCACAAAGTTGGACGACAGAATCGGACACGGACAAGATAGTATTGAAGTACGTCAGAACCTCAGCTTATACCAGGACTACTTCAAGCAGAAGAACTGGGCTGAAGCTGCAGAGCCATGGGAATTCGTATTCAAGAAAGCTCCTTTGGCAATGATACGCGTATACACTGACGGTGCCTGGATTTTCGAGCAGCTCATCCAGAGCGAGCAGGATCCAGCAAAGAAAAACGAGTACTTCGACAAGCTGATGAACATCTATGACCAGCGCTTGAACAATCTTGACGCACTGAACTCATTCGCCACACCAAAGACAACATCCACAAAGGGTAACATCTTGTGCCGAAAGGGCGTGGACTACTATTACTATTGTCCTAACATGGAACTTGAGAAGGCGTACGCCATGTTCCGCTCAGGTATAGACGATATGGGACCTAACACAGAGGCTTTCGTGCTTTACGGCTTCATCGACTGCTCTTACCAGAGATACCTCGCCAATAAGAACAACGACGATGTTCGCACAGACTTCATCCGCGACTACATGGAATGTAATGACATCTGTGAGAAGCTTCTCGACCAAGCCAAGGAGTTCGGTGAGACAGACACTATCAAGGCACAGGTTATCGTCAACGCCTACCTCCCGACACAGGTACAGTGTAACGACCTTTTCGTGAAGTCAGGCGCGGCAGACTGTGACGCCCTTGAGAAGATATACTCTACTCGTGTGGAGGAGAACAAGACAAACCTGGAGTACCTCGACGCAGTGCTCAAGACACTCGAGAACTTCGAGTGTGACAAGAGCCAGACATATTTCAAGGCGTCAGACTACATCTACCAGATCAAGCCGACACCTCGCGCAGCAATCGCCAAGGCAAAGAGACTGCTTGAGCAGGGTGACACCAACGGAGCCATCAAGCTGGCCCAGGAGGCTGTCGACATGGAGAATGACGTAGTGAAGAAAGCCACTTACGCTTATTCCGTAGCAGCCATGTACTTCAAGAAGGGCAACCCGTCAGGAGCGCGCCAGTGGTGTAAAAAGGCTCTTCAGCACATGCCGTCAATGGGTAAGGCCTATCTGTTGGAGGCAAGCTGTCTGGCACGCATGGCCAGCGGTGACCACCTTGAGAAGAGTAAATACTACTGCCTCGCTTACGACAAGGCAATCAGAGCAAAGATGGTGGACCCAGCTTGTGCCGCACAGGCAAACAAGGCGGCTGGCAACTACACCTCATACTTCTATCCTAAGTCAGAGGCTTTCTTCCAGGGTATTAAGGAGAATCAGAGCGTGACCGTACTTGGTGAGTCAACAACTCTCCGTCTCAGATAAACATGAACATCAGAACAACACATATCCTAATCATAGCAGCCGTATCACTTACGGCTGCTGTGTTATTTTCATGCAACTCGGAAAGACAGAGGAGTCACCTCGACATCGGCGAGAGAGACTCCTTGCCCATTCTCATGTCGGTCGGAGTGTCAAGCACAGTGACAGACTCCGGTGTCATAAGCTACAGGATGATAACAGAGGACTGGTATTTCTACGACAAGAAAGACCCCACGTATCACGCGTTCGAGAAAGGCCTTTTCCTCGAGAAATACGACAAGTCCATGCACGTCGTGGCATATATCTCCTGTGATACCGCCTACCACTTCGACACGAAGAAGCTATGGGAACTGAGAGGCAGGGTACTGGTGAAGAACCTGAAAGGAGAAACCTTCCGCACTTCCCTGCTCTATTGGGACATGGCAACCCACAGGATATACTCAGACAGATACATGGAGATTGACGGCGAGGAGCAACAATTGTCAGGCTACGACTTCAGCTCGAACGAGATGATGACAGACTATATCATACACAGCTCCAAGGGAGCGTTTCCTCTGGAAGAGGACAACAAACCATCAGAAATGGAGCAAGATAGTGTCAGCATGACAAAATAACACTTGACTAACACAAAGCAGTCGAAAGACAGAAACAGTAAGAACAGAGAAAGACTTTTTCATCTATTCTTACTGTTTTTTTGTGTAAAACATCTTTTTTTTCACGCAACAAGAAAAATACCACGTCACACTTTCGATTAATCCGCCATTTTTTGTATTTTTGCGTGTTAATTGTGGAAAGACCTAAACTTAAGACAAACCACTAAACACACAAGTAAAAATATAAATAATAATAATATCTTAAAACAAAAAAATGGCAGTATTACAGAAAATCAGAAACAGAGGTGTTCTGCTTGTCACGATCATCGCTGTTGCGCTTTTCCTCTTCGTTGTAGGAGATTTGTTAAGGGGTGGCGAGAGTCTGTTCCAACAGTCTAAGCAGGTTGTCGGAGAAATAGACGGCAAATCAGTATCCATCCAGGATTACCAAGAAATCACAAAAGAGTATCAGAACTTTTACGAGATTATGTCTCAGAAGGCATCATTGTCTGAGCAGGAGATCAACCAGATCAACGATGAGGCATGGAACTCATACGTTCAGAACCAGCTGATCGCCAAGGAGTGCGAGGAGCTCGGGCTTGCGGTGTCTGACGATGAGGTGGCAACCATCATTCGTACAGGACAGAGCCAGTTCCTGCAGACTCCGATATTCATGAATCAGCAGGGAAGATATGACTATGCCAACATCCAGAAATTCCTGGTAGCATACAATGAGGCAAAGAACAGCGGACAGGTTAACGACGATTACAAGAAAATCTACGACTATTACATGTTCTGTCAGAAGGCTATCCGCAACCAAATCCTCATGCAGAAGTATCAGGTCCTTCTCGCTAACTGCTTCTTGTCAAACCCTCGCGAGGCAAAAGTGGCATTCGAGAGCCGCAACACACAGACTGACGTTCTGTTGGCAGCTATACCACTGTCTTCTGTCAAGGACAACGAGGTGACAGTGTCTGACGACGAGATTAAGGCAAGATACAATGAGGAGAAAGAGAAATACGCTCTTCAGCAGGAGACAAGAGACATCAAGTTTATTGATGTTATCGTGACACCAAGCGCAGAAGACAAGGCTGAGGCAGAGAAAGACATGAACGAGTGCTCAGACAAGCTGACTAACGCCAGCAGCGTAGCAGAGGCCGCAGAGGTCGTTCGAGCTAACTCATCATTGTTACCATTCACTGACGTCTTCAAGACTAAGGACGCATACACACTCACTGCGGGTAACGCACGCTTCACATCAATCAGCAACCTTCTCGACACCCTGTCTGTAGGTCAGACTGTCAGAACAGTATACGATGCGGCAGCTAACCTTTACTACACAGCTAAGGTGCTCGACAAAGCGACAAAGTCCGACTCTGTACTCTTCAGACAGATTGGTGTGGCAGGCAAGGACGAGGCTGACGCCACAAAGAAAGCGGACAGCATCATTGCAGCAATCAACGGCGGAGCATCTTTCAAGGATATCGCCAAGAAATACGCTCAGGCTGGTGACTCCGCATGGATCACCACTTCACAGTTCGACAGAGCTCAGCTCGATGAGGACAACGCTCTCCTTATCAACACTATCTACAGCATGAGCAAGGGCGAGGTGAAGAAGATCAAGTTCACTAACGGAGTGAACGTTGTCTTGCAGGTTATGGACACAAAGGCTGTGAAGACCATGTATAAGGTCGCAGCTGTTGTTAAACCACTCGAGTTCTCTAACGAGACATTCAACAACGTCTACAACGAGTTCTCATCTTTCGTTTCAGCAAATCAGACAGTAGAGGGTCTTGAGGCTAACGCAGCTAAAAAGGGTTACTCAATCTATCCTGCTGAGAACATGAGCAGTGCCGCACACAACATCTACAACATCAAGGGTACACACGACGCACTCCGTTGGGTGTTCGACGAGGCTAAGGTCGGCGAGATCTCACAGATTTACGACTGCGGAAACCACGACCACCTCATGGTTGTGGCACTCACAGGTGTCAACGAGGAGGGCTACTACTCTATCGACAAGGTCAAGGAATACATCAAACAGCAGCTCATGAATGAGAAGAAGGCCGAGAAGGTACTCGCCGACGTCAAGAACGTCAAGTCATTCAGCGAGGCTTCTAAGGTTAAGAACGCTGTTTGCGACACAGTACGCAACATCACATTCGCAGCACCTACATTCGTACGCTCTATCAACGCAAGCGAGCCTGTGCTCAGCGCTGCTGCTGCTAAGACTGACAACGGCAAGTTTGCAGGACCAGTGAAGGGTAACATGGGTGTCTACATGCTGCAGGTAATCAACAAGACTAAGACTGCTGAGAAGTTTGACGTGAAGACTGAGCAGACATCTGTCGCACAGAACAACTCACGCTCTACATTCTACGGCATCATGCCAGTCTTGGCTAAGAAGGCAGACGTCAAGGATACAAGATATAAGTTCTTCTAATTTCCTTTTAGATAAGCAAATAAAAAACGTGACATCACGATGTGGTGTCACGTTTTTTATTCTCACCTTAACTTGCGGAATCTACACGGAACCTATGCGCGCTAGACAAGAAACTTAGTTAATTATAAAGGTATGTAATCATCCCAAATAAGACGTTCATGCAAAAAAAGCAAATACGTCCAACATCAGATTTGATGTTGGACGTCCTTGCTTGAACGTCTAATAGGGACGGTTACGTAGAAAGTCTGACACTTGGACATATGAACAAATATCACAGACTTGTATATACAACAGACAGAAACTGTCAGCCGATAATGGTGTTTTTAATGGTTTGCTAATTGTGCTCTATAAAAACATTATCATTCTAAAGCATTTCTGAAATCCTCCATCAGGTCTTCCGTATTCTCAATCCCTACAGAGACGCGAATCAAAGTATCAGAAATACCGTTTATTTCTCGTACATCTTTCGGTACTGAGGCATGAGTCATAATTGCGGGAATTTCCACCAAGCTCTCTACGCCACCAAGACTTTCCGCAGTTGAAAAAAGTTTTAGTTTTGACAGGAAACTCTCCGCATCCTCGAGCGTTCCCTCAAGTTCAAACGAGAGGACACCGCCAAAGCCAGAAGTCTGAGCAACAGCAATATCATGGTGTGGATGTTCCTTCAATCCCGGATAGAGCACTCGTTTCACTTTTTTCTGCTTTTGAAGAAATTCTGCCAAAGCCAACGCATTTCTTTGATGCTGCTCCATTCGTACAGAAAGGGTTTTAGCTCCACGTAATGTCAAGTAACTATCAAATGGAGAAAGCACTGCTCCGACGGCATTTTGGTTGTATGCGATCTTTTCATACAGTTGCTTATCGTTCAAGACGATAGAACCGCCCAAAACATCACTGTGACCTCCAATATACTTTGTCGTACTATATACCACCACGTCCGCTCCCAGTTCAAGTGGTTTCTGGAAGTAAGGCGACAGGAACGTGTTGTCAACCACCAAAATGAGTCCATGTTTCTTCGCTATTGCGGCAATAGCACGAATATCTGCAATCTTCAGCAATGGATTAGTCGGTGTCTCAATCCAAATCAGTCTGGATTCTGGACTTATTGCCTTTTCCACATTTTCGGGAACTGTAGCGTCAACATACGAAACCGATATGTTGAAATTCACGAACACATTACTCAACAAACGTCTCGTACCGCCATACAAATCATCAAAGCCTATAACATTGTCTCCTGCCTTCAGAAGAGATATAATCAAAGTAGAGGCAGCTGCCAAGCCGGAAGAAAAAGCCAATCCATACTTAGCGCCGTCCAACGCCGCCAATTTCTCCTCCAACGCCTTTCGGGTTGGATTAAGACTGCGTGTATACTCGTACCCAGCAGTAGGGTTTCCTGCCTTCAAACGCGCAAATGTTGTGGACAAATGTATAGGAACAGCGACATCACCGCTTGCACCTTCTCTGAAATCGGGTTCTTCACCATTGTGAATAGCCCTTGTTGAAAAACCTAAACTCATAAAAATATTAATCACTTATTAATAGTTAGGAAGTATCAAGTAATAGTGTAGTAAATACACGAACACATAAAACACCGACACAGATTACCCAATACTCATTCCCTTCTCTTTAAGCCATTCGTTGTTGAACATTTTGGAAAGATACTTATTGCCGCTATCGCAAGCCAAAGTAATAACACGCTTCGGACAAGATTGTTCTTGACAGTAGCGAAGGGCTGCGCTCAATAGCGTACCAGTGGAAGATCCTGCAAGGATCCCCTCTTCTCTAAGTAATAGTCTTGCCGCAGAAAAGCTCTCTGCATCTGTCACCTCGTATGCACTTCTCACTAAATCGAAATCAGCAAGAGCCGGGATGTAATCCTCTCCGATACCTTCCACAAACCAAGAGCCTGCGTCCTTACGAAGTATCTTACGATTGACGTAATCAGCAAGAATTGACCCCTTGGGATCTGCCAACACGAATTCTGTTTGCGGACTGACCTTTTTGAAGAAAGTGGTCAAGCCTGTCAAAGTACCAGCTGAGCCGACACCTACCACCACGGCATCAACCTTGTGCTCCATCTGTTTCCAAATTTCAGGTCCAGTAGTCAAGACATGTGTAGCCGGATTATCAGGATTCTCAAACTGATTGATATAATACCCACCTTTCTCCTTCGCTATACGCGCTGCCATATCCTGATAATATTCAGGATGTCCCTTGCCCACATCGCTTCTCGTTATGACAGTCTCAACGCCCATAGCATTTAAGTGGTTTATTTTCTCCGCACTCATCTTGTCAGGAATCACAAGCAATAGCCTGTACCCCTTCATTCGACATGCGAGTGCGAGTCCTAATCCAGTATTGCCAGCGGTAGCCTCAACAATGAGTTGTCCAGGATGAATAGTTCCCCGTTTTTCAGCCTGAACAATCATATTCAGTCCTGTGCGATCCTTTATACTTCCACCTGGGTTTTGGTTTTCTAGCTTTAGAAAGAGCTGACTCTGTCCTGTATTTAGTCTTGAAAGTTGGATGATTGGAGTATTACCAACCATGTCCAAAATATTATTATACACTGCCAAATTTTTCATTTTCCTCCTACTGACGCACTATAGACACGTTCAAGAAACTGTAATGCTCCTTTGTAGCCGATGTGCGACCTATTAATAACGAGAGTTTCTGACGAAGGAGTAGTTATCTCGAAGAACAAAGCCCCTTTCTTGTCTGCAAGTGTCAATTCCCATGATGAGCCCAAGATTAATGGCTTGCCTGCCGTGAACTCAACCTCCTCAATGAGTTTCTCTACTTTATAACCGTCTTCCTCGAACACAACGTCGATACTAACACCTTCTGAAATATTATCACGGAAATACTCAGATATTGCAGGTCTGAACTTATCCGGTGTGTTGTCAGTAATAATCACTTTCTTCGGTATCAGACCGATCTGGTCTGCCAGGAACTTAGAATAAGCCAAAGCATAGGCAGCGTCAGCTGTCACCACGAACTCACTTGGCATTCCATACCAGTACTCTGCAAAGAATTCAGAGAAGTGTTCGAGGTAGTAGTAGTAGATCTCCGCCTCCTTATGGATGAACGCCTCCGACTGCTCCTTGTCAATGCCGGCAAATTCCACCACCTGGCGTATGAACTTTGCTGTTGCCTCCTCACCCACTGGAATTTCTGGTATATGAAGGAATGGTTGGTTGTACTTCTTCTGCAGGTGCTCGGCATTTTTTACGCCCACCCATGGTGACACCACAAGGTTGAACTGCGCCTGAGGAATCTTTTTCCATGCCTCAACACCAGGATTCTCCGGACCGAATAGCACGTTAACCTCAAGGCCAGCGCCACGAAGTATGCGAGTGAGTTCCTGATAGTCGCCTCTCCAGTTATGATTGTAGTAAGGGGTCTCAAACCAAAGGTTAATAAGTCCTTTCTTTTTCTCCCCATCATAGTCACCCACGAACTGGTCAATAATAGCATTCACCACAACTTCATGTCCATAAAGGTTATTACCTTTGAAACCTGCCGTGTTTGCATACACCAATGGAAAACCCGCACGTTGGTACCTGCTCACGAGGTCTGGCACGTTGTCGCCAATAAGCTCGCCGACACAGCCAGTGAGAACCACAAACAAATCACCTTCATAGACTTTGAGCGTTGACTTGATAAGTTCGTCAAGAGTTTTGATACCGCCGAAAACCACATCGTTCTCAGTAGCATTGGCGCTTGGCATATTACCGCCTCCAGCTGCGACACTGCCCTGGAAAGCATTCTCGAATGTAAGCATGGCTGTTGTCTTCAACTGACATCCCGGACTACAATTCGCAATGGGCACAGCGCCCTTAATGGCCACCACAGTATTGGTTGCGCCCACCGCACAGGCATACCTGACATCGGATATTACCGAATATTTCTTTTTCTTTTCAGTCATAATTTATAAGCCCCTTAGCTTCCAACGGGGAATTAATTATATACATTTAATAACGTAATTCTTATGTTTAAGGTGATGAATCACATTAAACACCAATCATAAAAAGAACTCCCCTTGGGTGAACCGGGAGTCTTTTCCGTCACTTTAATCTCTTCTCTATATCCTCAAACACACTCTTGTCGTTAGTGAGTTTGAACGGATCATCCTGACTGAACCACCAGTCATTGTATGGCAAACGGACATGACGCTGAAGAGTCTTATTGAACTTCGTGCGAGCAAGCACTCCTTTTAGGATTTCAGCCATGCGGAGTATTCCGTCATATCCCACAGGAATATGTTCGTCGCCCAACGCTAAAGTCGGCACACCAAGATGCCCTGCCACAGAAGCTAAACCAGGATGACGTATAATAAGGAAATCCGTCTTAGCACGTTTAAGGAGCTGAGGCAACTGGAATGCTCGTGTCTTGCTGACCGTATAATGAGGAATGTCACCATATGTCTCAACCAGTTCCTTCAATGTGTCCTGATTCTTTCCCGCACCATCATAGATAGGGTCATGGTGGAACACGAGGGCCGCCTCATTCTTTATACCAAGCTCCGCCAAAACACTAATCAGTCCATGAGCATAAGCAGAGCCTGTAAGCACCATGCCGTACTTACCCTTGAAATACTCACGATATTCCTCGAGTTTAGTTGTGATGCGCTTATGTTCACTTTCAATAAACTCCTCCACCTCCTTCTCTTTGCCGGTGACCTTGGCAATGGCCCTCAACCAAGCATCCGTTCCCTTTATGCCATATGGCTGTGGAGCGTCAATCTGTGGCACTCCGAACTGATCTTCGAGGGCAGCCCCCATGTAACCGCCAAGAGTTTCGCAGAATGTAGTGGTTGCTACGGCTTCGGAGGCCTGGCGTATCTCCTCATACGAAGCACAGTCCAGAAGATAATTCACTCGCAAGCCAAGCGGACGTAACAGATCCGTGAACCAGTCCGTACCCCAAAGAGCAATGATGTTAATCAAATCCTTCTGTTTCCTCGTTGGGTGTTTTTCCACTATTTGTCTCAAGACTCCGTGGAATGCCACATCAAAACCTGTGCTCCAATGCTTGCTTCTGAATCCCTCACAATGCAAAGGAATAACAGGTACACCAACCTCCGGTTCCAGTTCCTCAGCAATACTATCTATATCCTCACCTGTAATAGCAGTAGCACAAGCCATTGCAATGAAGATAGCCTTCGGATTGTATCGTTCATTTGCTATACGTATTGCATCACGAAGTTTAGCGCTACCTCCGAATACCATGTCTTTCTCCTGCAAGTTAGTACTCATATTAAGAGTATTCTGCTGAGGTTTGCCTCGACGCGCAAGACCCATGTGCATGGTAAGGTTGAACTTTGCATCCTCGCTGCTACATCCTATCGGAGCATGGTTAATCAAGACACAGTCGGTGAGGTTTCCTATCTGACATTGCACGATTGCATTGGAACACATTGTCTCTTGATTCAGCGGGCTTTGCAATTCACAGAGTCGACAACCCTGTCCAGCCCCCTTGCACCCACCATGTTTCCTAACGCTTCGCTCATCGTAAGCAGACTGTTCAATCAGCTGTTTCGCCGAGCCGTCCCACCCAATAATCGTACCAAGTCGTAACTCACGATTCTTGACGGTGGTCATATTTAGATTTATCCTATTTGACATTTTCTGTTTATTTAAAGTTCCCCGGTTGACACATACTTCGATGTTGACAACATCGGCATTTCCGAAGGAGAAGTTTGTTATACACCATTTATCACTATGGGCTTAATGGTAACACTATCTAAATGCCCTTCTTGGGGAGATGGAGATTTTCTTGTTGTCAATCCTATAGTAATATCCCACGATTTTAGGCAACACTTCATTTATTGGCATCATGATTTCGAAGGTGGTTATAGCTCGTCGTTCAAATTGTCTGACTATACTGCGTCCGACTTTCGTACTGACAACACATCGGCAATCAGAGAGAAGCTCAACCGTGTGCGACTTCTCTCCGCCATGGCATCCATTCCTGTCACCACATCCACTGTCGCAACCACTTTCCGATCCAAAGACGGAGTCACTGACACAGCCATGCGAATATCCGTCCTCAGAATTAGGCACATCTCTTATCTCTAACTTTTCAAAGTCCAGACCATCTACTTCATAAATAACAAAAGAATCTGTCGCACCAAAATGCAAATCGACATTCACCCCATCTGAGGTGGCAACTGCGATTCTATATCCCATATCTTAAATACGATAGTCATCATCCGCATTGTCCAACAAACCATACTCAAGTAAGATTTCCTCCAAACGTTCTTGAGTCATTGGCGTTGGAATCACAAAATCCTTATTCTCAATAACCGCCTTAGCAAGGTTACGGTATTCATTAGCCTGGTCTGAATCCGGTTTGTATTCAATCACTGTCTTCTTGTTAATCTCCGCACGCTGTACAATGTTGTTGCGCGGAACGAAATACAACAATTTAGTTCCCAGCTCATGAGCAAAGGCACGGAGCAAGTCAAGTTCACGATCGACATTTCTCGAGTTGCAAATGATACCTCCGAGACGTACACCGCCAGTGCTTGCATATCGCTGAATACCTTTCGCAATGTTATTGGCTGCATACAATGCCATCATCTCTCCGGATGCCACAATGTAGATTTCCTTTGCCTTGCCTTCACGGATAGGCATTGCGAAACCACCACAGACCACATCACCCAGCACATCATAGAAGACATAGTCCAAGTCGTCAGTGTATGCGCCCAAGTTTTCCAACATATTGATTGAAGTGATGATACCACGGCCAGCACATCCTACTCCCGGTTCCGGACCACCAGACTCCACGCAACGTGTCCCGCCGAAACCGGTACGCATAATTCTATCCAATGAGATATCCTCACCCTCATCACGAATAGTGTCCAATACAGTTTTCTGCGCCAATCCGCCCAACAACAGACGAGTTGAGTCCGCCTTTGGGTCACATCCAACTACCATCACTTTCTTTCCATGTTCAATCAATCCAGCCGTCAAGTTCTGAGTCGTGGTTGATTTTCCAATACCTCCTTTTCCGTAAATCGCAATTTGTCTTATTTCTGCCATGTTGTTAATTGTAAATTGAAAGAATAAATAAAAGGCACAAACACACTTTACACGAAGTGTCGTGGCTTTTCATTTTACCATTTTCACCTTATTCTCTCTATTTTAATAATAATTTTTGTATTTCGTTATAAGAAGAAATTTTATCCAGCGCTTCCATAAGATCGCCAGGCAATGCCATCACAACAATTCCCTTCTTGCTCAGCAATGCTGTTGCTCCAGCTCCTATGCGTGAAGCTGTCACATACTGACAATCCTGGAGAAGCTCTACCGTTTTCTCCATCTCTGAATGAGAATGGCCACCTCCATGACATACAGGCTGCACAGAACGTGTCTCCACATATATCCATTCACCATCCAGGAACTGATATATGTAAAAATCTGTTGCTCTGCCAAAGTGTACATCCACCGTATATCCGTAGTCTGATGACGCAGCAGCCACTCTGAATGTGTCGTATTGCCGTTTGCTATCCATGTGAAAAGGTGTCTGATAATATTAAATCATCCGAATAAACTTCCTTGGAGAACTCGCTCACGCCCGGAACACCCACCGCATCGGCTCTACAGCGGTTGCAATGACGGAACACATCTATGTGTTTCCCCGCTATCTTTCTTGCCTCTTCAATCTCAAAGCAGAAAGGTATTTTCTCATCCTTCAATTCAAACGTTGGTATAAGCGGAATAATGTTGTACAATGTCGCACCCAATGAAGAAATCGTCTTTGCAATCTTCTCGATATGACTACCATTTATCCTTGGCACCAACACGGTATTGACCTTCACCGTTATTCCACTTGCAGCCACCTTGCGGATTCCGTTCAGTTGATTTTCAATCAATATCTTAGCACCATCCAACGCATCATACTGCTTACCATGATATATAATAAACTTGTTCAGTTGAGCTTCAATCTCAGGATCAACAGCGTTGACGGTCACCGTTAGCGAATCTATTTTTGACTCTATCACCTTTTCAGCTTTCTCATCGAGTAGAAGTCCGTTGGTACTCATACATTTGAGCAACTGAGGGAACTCCTTGTCTACCAAACTGAATGTTTCCAAAGCCGTGTCAGTAGCCAACGTGTCTCCCGGTCCAGCGATACCAACCACTTTAATATCAGGGCATATCTTCAAAGCTTTCTTCAGAATACCAATGCTTTCCTCTGGTGTGACGACCTTTGACGTTACGCCGGGACGACGCTCGGTATCATTCAGCACACGGCTACAAAAACGGCAACCGAGGTTGCATGCGGGACTAACAGGAAGGTGTATTCTTCCCAAATTTCCAGGCTTGTTGGAAAAACAAGGATGATTATTTAGTAATTTCTCTTGATTCTCTGTCATTATCTTTTTTAAACTTCTCCATAAAGTCTTATCATTTAATTATTTGAGAACAATGCAGTTGACAAATACCTGTCACCCGAATCAGGGAGAAGAACAACAATGTTTTTACCCTTATTCTCAGGACGAGCAGCCAATACGGAAGCTGCTTTCAATGCTGCGCCAGATGAGATACCAACCAAAACGCCCTCACTTATCGCAAAGTTTTTACCCTCCACAAAAGCGTCCTCGTTTTCGATTGCAATCACCTCGTCATATATTTCCGTATTCAACGTGTCCGGTACGAAACCAGCACCTATACCCTGAATCTTGTGTGACCCGGCAGTACCCTTTGACAATACAGGTGATGAAGCAGGCTCTACTGCTATTATCTTCACGTTAGGATTCTTCGACTTCAGAAATTCGCCGACACCTGTAAGGGTGCCACCTGTACCTACGCCAGCCACGAACACATCGACCTTTCCGTCAGTTTGTTCCCATATCTCAGGTCCCGTTGTCTCGCGGTGAACCTTGGGATTAGCCGGATTCACGAACTGTCCCAATATTACTGAGCCTTCAATTTCCTTATTCAACTCCTCCGCCTTGGCAATAGCTCCTTTCATTCCCTTGGAGCCTTCCGTCAATATAATCTCCGCACCATAGGCCTTCAACAAATTCCTACGTTCCACACTCATTGTGTCGGGCAAAGTCAAGATAGCCTTATAACCTTTTGCTGTAGCCACTGCCGCCAAACCAATGCCAGTATTACCAGAAGTTGGTTCAATGATTGTTGCACCAGGTTTCAGCTTACCATTCTTTTCCGCATCCTCAATCATTGCAAGAGCGATACGATCCTTTACAGAACCAGCAGGATTAAGGTACTCCAATTTTGCCAATATAGTAGCATTATTAACACCTGTTTTCTTTGAATAATTGTTGAGCTTCAAAAGTGGCGTGTTGCCAATCAGCTCCAATGAACTTTCAATAATTTTTCCCATAATAATGACTCCTATTTCTTGTGTATTTAATAATGAATAAACCAGTAAATTATAAACAAATAAGGTATGGCAAGGAATCTGTAGCTTTACTTCCATCTCTTATTTCTGGGTGCAAAGTTACCAGGTATAGCAGATATATATAATACCATTTGATTGTCATTTCGCATACCTAATATTAGGTATTACAGCTGCAAAAAGAAATAACAATGAGTATAAAAACTTATCGTGCGTAGTAGCTCGCTTATTCCATCAAGAGGAAGAACAAGCTATTCGTTGACAGCGACGGGCTGGTACACAACACAGCATTTTACCTAGCGCTCATAGGTTCATGCAATTTGCTCGACATTGACCCGTTAAGATACTTCAACAAGATACAGCAAAAGACACATCGTGACATAACAAGCGAGGAATGTGAGGTGCTCTTGCTGTACTGGGTCCACAGTCTTTTGAAAACCGAGTGTTATAAACAAAGGTGGCAAAATAAGGGCGTCCGACATCAGTTTAGATGTCGGACGCCCTTATTTTTGTATGAACATCTTATTTGGAACGGTTACGTTAGAAACGTCTGTTCCGCATGACAGACAACGTGCCATACTATTCGTCTGAAAAAAACTTGCGGATACTAAAACATGAATGAAACATGTCTGATGAGATGATATTGGAGCTGTTCGGGGAGAATGCTTGCCGCCAATACCATGCACACCAGGAAAGTGCTAATCACGTAGGACCAATGACTCAATCTTAGACAAACGCTCACACAGTACGTCTGCCATGCCTTTACGCACACGTAGTGTCATGGCACAATCATTATCATAGCCTTGACTGACGATGCTCACGTCAAGGTCTTTGACAACACGCATCACATCATTCATGTAAGGATACTCGAATGTGAAACTAACCTCGACATCAACGGTTTTCTCGATTATCTCCGCGGCGGATATCGCCTCTGCCGCAGCCAGCCGATAAGCTACAATCAGACCGCTGGTGCCCAACTTCACACCTCCAAAATACCTGACAACGATAATAAGAATGTTGGTAAGCTCATTTGAGTTTATCTGTCCCAGTATAGGCTTACCCGCCGTTCCTGACGGCTCTCCGTTGTCATTGGCCCTGAACTCAAGTCTGTCAGCTCCCAACATATAAGCGTAGCATATATGTCTAGCATCGTAATACTTCTTCTGATACGAGGCAACGATGTCCTTAATCTCCTCCACATTGGTCACAGGAATAGCAAAAGCGAGAAACTTGCTACGTTTCTCGCTGTATTGTCCTTCTGATATATTTTTTATCGTTTTATATGTGTCCATAAAACTTTACCATGTTCAAAAATCATCACGACAATTTATGTATGACAAGACCAGAACGTAACTTAGGCTCAAACCATGTGGCCTTAGGAGGCATGATATTGCCCGTGTCAGCCACCGTCATAATCTGACTCATGGTAACCGGATAAAGAGCCAGCGCCATGCGCATCTCGCCATTGTCCACTCGTCGTCTCAACTCTCCGAGTCCTCTTATGCCGCCGACGAAATCAATCCTCTTGTCTCTTCTCAGATCCTTGATGCCGAGAATATCATCCAAGATCAGTTTTGAGGATATTGACACGTCAAGCACGTCAATCGGGTCTTCGGAGTTGAATGTGCCTTCCTTCGCCTTTAGACTATACCACTGACCATCAAGATAGAGTGAGAACTCATGCAGCTCGGCAGGACGATATTCGTCTGCACCCTTATTCTCCACGAGGAAGTTAACGGAGAGAGCAGACAGGAACTGCTCCGATGTCAGCCCATTCAGGTCTTTCACCACCCTGTTATAGTCCAGTATCGTCAGCTGGCTAGCAGGGAAACACACAGCCATGAAATAATTATACTCCTCGTCTCCCCTATGGTATGGATTGTTCTTTGCCTTCTCCGCACCCACCAGAGCGGCAGCCGCAGAACGATGGTGTCCGTCAGCAATATACAAGGCAGGAATCTTTCCGAACTCTTTTGTTATCACATCAATATCACACGGGTCTGATATACACCACAGTCTATGTCTGAATCCGTCAACATCACCCACGAAATCATACTCTGGCTCACCACTCGCATACTTATCTGTGACAGCGTTGAGGACGTCATTGTCCGGATAAGCTAAGAACACCGGCTCGATGTTAGCGTCATTAACACGTACATGCTTCATACGATCTTCCTCTTTGTCCGCTCTCGTCAATTCATGTTTCTTGATCACACCTGACATATAATCACCTGAATAAGCACACACGACGAGTCCATACTGAGTCTTTTCCTTGTAACCATTGGCAGGCAGACACGATGTCTGAGCATACAGGTAATACTGTTCCTTTGAGTCTTGGACGAGCCATCCCTCATTTTGGAACTTATCGAACTGAGCCCTCGCAATCTCATAGACACGAGCGTCATACTCACTCGTTCCTTGAGGAAAATTGATTTCTGGTTTTATAATATGATAGAGAGACTTCTCATTCCCCTCAGCCTCCGAACGCGCCTCATCTGAGTCAAGCACGTCATAAGGTCGTGAAGACACCTGCTCCACCATCATTTTAGGAGGTCGCACCCCCTTAAACGGTTTTACGATAGCCATAAGAGTATTTGGTATTTGGTTTATATAAGGTAAGACAAAAGGGACTTCAGTTTTCCCGTATACATACCGAAAAAAAACTGAAATCCCTTATAAGATATTACTTATTCACCTGGAACTTGGTAACACCATCCTTGATGAATCCAACGATCTGGTTGGCAGCTGCCAATCCGGCGTTTGTGTTTGCCTCAGCTGTCTGAGCTCCCATCTTCTTAGGAGTAGAGAAATAACGTCCCTCAAACTCAGCGAACTTGTCATTAGCGTCTGGCATGATGTCTGTGATATACTTCAGGTCTGTACGCTCTGCGAGAAGCTCAATAAGCTCTGGCTCATTGATAACCTCCTTACGGGCAGTGTTGATAAGGATGCCACCCTTTTTCATTGAACCGACAAGACTCTTGTTGATAGACTGCTTCGTCTCTGGTGTGGCTGGTATATGAAGTGACACGATATCAGATACCTTGAACAACTCCTCCTGAGATGCCACAGCCTTAACACCGGCAGCCTCGATAACATCAGCAGGACAGAATGCGTCATAAGCGTAGACGTCCATGCCAAATCCCTTGGCGATGCGAGCCACGTTACGACCAACATTACCGAAAGCGAGAATTCCGAGCTTCTTACCCATCAACTCTGAGCCTGCCTTGCCATTGAAGAAATTACGTACTGTGAAAACCAAAAGGCCGAGCACAAGCTCTGCCACAGCATTGGCGTTCTGACCCGGTGTGTTCATGACAACCACATTATGGGCGGTGGCAGCCTGAAGGTCCACGTTATCGTATCCGGCTCCAGCGCGTACGACAATCTTAAGATTCTTAGCAGCGTTAAGCACCTCAGCGTCGATTTTATCAGAACGGATGATGATAGCGTCAACATCAGCTACTGCTGACAACAACTGCTGCTTCTCTGTATACTTCTCCAACAAAACAAGCTCAAAACCTGCCTTCTCAATGATATCTTTTATTCCGGCTACTGCAGGAGCTGCAAAAGGCTTCTCAGTGGCAACCAATACTTTTGTCATAATCTATATATTTATTGTAACAATATTCATAAAACAAGAATTAGAGAATGAAAGTCTAACGAGCGCCAAAACATCACCCAAGTTCTTATATTCTCTAATTCTCCTTGTAAAAAACTCCTTCATTAATGAGCAGCCTCAAACTCCTGCATACATGCGATGAGAGCCTTGACCCCTTCCAATGACATGGCGTTGTAGCATGAAGCGCGGAAACCGCCGACGTCACGATGTCCCTTTACTCCGACCATGCCCTTAGATGTGGCGAAAGCGAGGAACTCAGCCTCAAGGTCTTTGTACTCGTCCTTAAGAACGAATGTGATGTTCATACGTGAACGGCTGTCCTTCTCTGCTGTTCCCACGAACAATTTGTTACGGTCAATCTCAGCGTAGAGCAACTCTGAACGCTCAATGGCGCGTCTCTCCATCTCCTTCACACCACCCTGAGCCTTGATCCACTTAAGGTTCTGCAGAGCGCAGTAGATTGGAACAACTGGAGGAGTGTTAAACATAGAGCCCTTCTTGACATGAGTCTCATAATTAAGCATGGTAGGAATCTGACGGCTTACCTTACCGAGAAGCTCATCCTTCACGATCACAAAAGTTACTCCGGCCATTGACAGGTTCTTCTGTGCTCCACCATAAATCATTCCATACTTGCTGACATCAATAGGACGAGAGAAGATATCTGATGACATATCTGCTATCACAGGAATTGGAGAGTCAATATCCTCCAGAATCTCTGTACCATAGATTGTGTTGTTAGAAGTGATATGGAGATAGTCTGCGTCAGCCGGAATCTCATATCCCTTTGGAATATATGTGAAATTCTTATCCTTTGAAGAAGCGATCTCAACAACCTCGCCAAACAGTTTAGCCTCTTTCTCAGCCTTTGTAGCCCACACACCAGTGTTCAAGTACGCAGCTTTCTTCTCGAGGAAGTTATAAGGTATCATGCAGAACTCAAGACTTGCGCCACCACCAAGGAAGATTACCGAGTAACCCTCTGGTATGTTAAGTATTTCCTTGAAGAGAGCCACGGTCTCATCCACAACTGGTTGGAAATCTTTAGCGCGATGGCTTATTTCCATAAGTGAGAGTCCAGAACCATTGAAATCCAGACAAGCCTGAGCAGTTGCCTCAATAACCTCACGTGGGAGTATTGAAGGTCCCGCATTGAAATTGTACTTTTTCATTTTTATTTTTATTGGGATTAAATTTCTATTTATAATCAAAAAGCCATTATTTGAAATAATTTTTTGCAAAAGTAATAATTATTCTATAAATATCGTATACAAAAGCGAAATAAATCACTTTTCAAACAGATATTGTCCCTTTCCTTTGGTAAAAGGTCCGAATTGAACGGCATTGACAGGACACGAGTGGTAACATCTCAGACAACCTAAGCATTTGTCTTCCCATACGGGGCGCTTCCCCATCCTGATGTTTTTCGCAGGACAAACCTTAGCGCATTTTCCACATTTCACACACTTATCAGTAACTTTAAACGGCCTGGACGTTATCAACAGCTTATTGAACAGAGGACGTACGACACGTGACTTCAGCCACGGCACTGCACCTGGGAAAACATCAAACTCCCCATCAACACAACTCATCACCCGTTCAGCTATCCACTCCACACGCCGCTCTGCATTCTCTCTCTTCGTTCTCACCAGCTCAGGCTTGTCCACATCGAATCCGGGGAGACACACATATGTGTTCGGCATCCGTACAGAATATCCTGACGACACTTTCCATCCTTTACGCCCGGCGACACTTATAAATTGTTCTCTCGTCTTACCCGTATCGTCACCGCAGGTACAGACAAAGTATACATAACCCACATTCTTCACTCTCATCTTATTGATGAAAGACTCAAAAAACTCCGGCATTCCCCACGCGTAAACAGGGAAGACGAAACCGAGTCTCTCATCCTTCCGCATCTCAAGCCAAGCGGCATCCCCATCCACATCCGTCACGCTCACAGCCTTGTCGTCCAACCGCACGGCAAGCGTCTCAGCAACCCAACGGGAATTACCGGTACCAGAGAAATAGAACACCATACGCTACAACCAGTTCTTACGCCTAAAACACATAAGAGACACCACTATAGAGACGACACACGTGAGTATGGCAATCGGGAAGCCCCAATTCCACGTCTCCATTCCGTTCTTCAAGTTCATTCCGAACATACTTGTGATGAAAGTAGGAAAAAGAATTATCATGTTAAGCGATGTCAACAATCGCATCACACTGTTCATGTTATTATTTATAATGTTAGCGTAGGTATCCATGGTAGAGTTCAATATATTAATGTATATTGATGTCGTCTCACGCGCCTGATTCATCTCGATGTTAACATCCTCAATCAGCTCCGCGTCCAGCTCGTCGACCGGCAGTCTGAACTTCAGTTTAGACAGGAGAGTCTCATTGCCCTTTATTGAAGTTGCGAAATAAGTCAGGCTATCCTGAAGTCTTGACAGATTCACAAGGTCTTTATTGTCTATGTGACGGTCGAGGTCCCTCTTAGCCTTCTCGATAATGCCATTGACCTGCTTCAGGTACTTCAAGTACCACACAGAGGCAGACAAGAACGTGCGGAACACCAGGTCCGCCGCATCTGTGAATCCGTCGCCTCGTCTCATCTGGTGATTGATGAAATCGAGCATCATCCTCGTCTCCTGATGACATATCGTTATGATCTTGTCATCCTTGATAACGATACCAAGCGGAATTGTCGTGTATGGAGAGCGTGATGTCACACTCTTAAGGTGCGGAATACGCAAGATAATCATCAGCCATCCCTCATCGAGGTCATAACGGGCTCGCTCGTCCGTATCCGCCACGTCAGAGAGGAAATAGTCAGGCATTCCCAGTTCCTTCTCCAAATACACCACATCATCCTCTACAGGACACGTCACCTGCACCCAGCAGTTTGGCTGCCAAGCGTCAATATGCTTTATTCCACCATTAAAATCCCAGAAAGTCCGCATTGTCCGAATCTTTATTATGTAAAACAAACAATAAGACAAAGATTCAGACACACGTCATGAATCCTCATCGACACAAAACAAAACTATTCGCCGAGTAATCGTCCATAATTTCTTATTTTTCCGCACAAAGGTACAACTTTTTGACAGAACTAAGAAACATAAGTCAAAAAAAACGCGGAACTCATCCTCACTTTTTCTCCATCTTTTTTCAATAATTTACACGGCAGCCACGCTTTTTGCGGACCACATTAAGCGTAATCCGACAAAAATATGTAAATTCGCGGTCATATAACAGAATTGTGATGGAAGAAATCATACTCAATCTCACTGGTAGTGCGCTTGATAATCTCAATTACTGGTGGATAATACTCTTTATGGCTATCGAATCCAGTTTCATCCCGTTTCCATCGGAAGTGGTGATGATTCCTGCGGCGTACATGGCTGCTGAGACAGGCGAGATGAACTATGCGATGGTGATTATCTCCGGAACCATAGGCGCTCTCATAGGCGCTTTGGTCAACTACATGTTGTCAATGACACTCGGACGCACTATCATATATGCGTTCGCCAACTCGCGCATAGGGCACATGATGCTCATCGACGCGGAGAAAGTGAGGGAGGCAGAGGAGTACTTCGACAAACATGGAGCAGTGTCCACGCTTATCGGCCGTATGATTCCCGCCATCAGACAACTCATCTCCATTCCCGCCGGCCTGGCGAGGATGAACATGGCGCCGTTCGTGCTGTACACATGCCTCGGAGCCGCAATATGGAACACGATACTCGTGAGCCTCGGTGCGGCGTTCCACACAGTGATGAACAAAGACGAGCTAATGGCCATCGTGTCAAAGTACAGCCATATCATAGGAATAGCTGCGTTGGCATTATGCGCCCTTATAATCTGTTTTCTTATATATAAAGGTGTAAAGAAACAAGATGGCAGCCGTTCCACCCATCAAGAATAACAACTGATAATATAATATGTTTGAAAATCTTTCTGAACGTCTTGAACGCTCGTTCAAGATACTCAAAGGTGAGGGAAAAATCACCGAGATAAATGTGGCGGAGACTCTCAAGGACGTGCGCAAGGCACTTCTCGAGGCCGATGTCAACTACAAGGTGGCTAAGCAGTTCACAGACACCGTGAAGCAGAAGGCGCTGGGAATGAACGTGCTCACAGCCGTCAAGCCTGGTCAGCTTATGGTGAAAGTTGTACACGACGAGCTGGCAAGCCTCATGGGCGGCAAAGCCACGGAGATTGACTTGAGCGGACACCCGTCAGTAATACTCATGGCCGGTCTCAACGGTGCGGGTAAGACCACCATGTCCGGTAAGCTCGCCCTCATGCTCAAGACAAAGAAGAACAGACATCCGCTCCTGGCGGCGTGCGACACATTCCGTCCGGCAGCCATGGAACAGCTACGTGTCCTTGCGGAGCAGATAGACGTGCCTATATACCTGGAGGCGGGAGCAACAGACCCTGTGGAAGTGGCAAGACACGCCATTCAGGAGGCTAAGGCTAAAGGCTACGACACAGTGATTGTCGACACCGCCGGACGTCAGTCCATAGACGAGGAGCTCATGGTGCAGATACAGCACATCAAAGCCGCCGTATGTCCGAACGAGACCCTTCTCGTGGTCGACGCCATGACAGGTCAGGACGCTGTCAACACCGCCAAGACATTCAACGAGAGACTGGAGATTGACGGCGTGGTGCTCACCAAGCTTGACGGTGACACACGAGGAGGAGCAGCCCTCTCCATCAGAACCGTCGTGGACAAACCTATCAAGTTCGTCGGTACAGGCGAGAAGATGGAAGCTCTCGACGTCTTCCACCCAGAACGTATGGCGGACAGAATCCTGGGAATGGGTGACATCGTCAGTCTCGTGGAGCGAGCTCAGCAGCAGTTCGACGAGGAGGAGGCTAAGAAGCTCCAGAAGAAAATCGCCAAGAACAAGTTCGACTACAACGACTTCCTCGGCCAGATTCAGCAGATCAAGAAGATGGGTAACATCAAGGAGCTGGCAAGCATGATTCCTGGAGTAGGCAAAGCGATAAAGGACATCGACATCGACGACAACGCATTCAAGTCAGTGGAAGCTATGATCAGCTCCATGACACCATACGAGAGAGAGCATCCTGAGTGTATCAACATGAGCAGGAAGATGCGTATCTCCAAAGGCTCGGGAGTCAACATCAACGAGATCAACCGCGTCACGAAGCAGTTTGAGCAGATGCGCAAGATGATGCACATGATGACAGGCTCGAAGATGGCCAACGCCATGAAGCAGATGCAGCGCATGAAAGGAATGCCGGGAATGCCGAAGTTCTAACTCATAACGCAGGACGAATGAAACAACGGGAAAGTGGAAAGTGAAACAAGCTATGCATGACCAAGTGTGAACAACAGCACACTCACGAAATGCGGTGCGTCTCACCTTCCACTTTTCTTTTACCAACCATAAACAAAAATAACGACATGCAACTTATCGACGGCAAGGCTACTGCTACAGCCATTAAAGCGGAAATCGCTGAAGAAGTGAAAAAAATCGTTGAGTCAGGCGGCAAACGACCTCATCTCGCTGCCATCCTGGTCGGACACGACGGAGGAAGCGAGACATACGTCAAGAACAAGGTCATCGCATGCGAACAGTGCGGATTCAAGTCTACCCTACTGCGTTTCGAGGACGACATCACAGAGGAGTTTCTCCTCAATGAGGTGCGCAAGCTCAACGAAGACGATGATGTGGACGGATTCATAGTACAGCTTCCACTCCCGAAACACATATCAGAGCAGAAGGTCATCGAAGCCATCGACTACAGAAAGGACGTGGACGGATTCCACCCTATCAACGTGGGCAGAATGTCCATCGGACTGCCTTGCTACATCTCTGCCACCCCACTGGGCATCACAGACCTGCTCGCGCGCTACAACATCGAGACGAGCGGCAAGAAATGCGTGGTGCTTGGAAGAAGCAACATCGTCGGAAAGCCAATGGCACAGCTGATGATGCAAAAGAGATATCCAGGCGACGCCACAGTGACTGTGCTCCACTCACACTCTAAGAACATAAAAGAGGAATGCGCACAGGCGGACATCATCATAGCCGCGCTGGGCAGCCCAGACTTCGTGACCGCCGACATGGTTAAGCGGGGAGCAGTGATTATCGACGTGGGAACAACACGCGTGCCAGACGCTAGCAAGAAGTCAGGCTTCCGTTTGAACGGAGACGTCAAGTTCAGTGAGGTTGCGGAGAAATGCTCTTTCATCACCCCTGTACCAGGCGGTGTAGGACCTATGACCATCTGCTCACTGATGAAGAACACGCTAGCAGCCGGTAAGAAGGAATATTATAAATAACTACGACGCCAATAAAAGAAGAAACACACAAGACAAAAAAACGTGTTTTTCAAACGCTGACAAAGACATTTTATTGACGAAAACACGCTTCGGCCACTTTTTTCATATAAAACACGAAAAAAGTAGCCGATTTTTTTGTCAGTTATCAAAAAGTTCCTACCTTTGCACTCGCTAAGGGAAAGGAAATCCTAACAGACTCCTTCACGTTAGTAAAAATGGTGGATGTAGTTCAGTTGGTTAGAGCGTCAGATTGTGGTTCTGAATGTCGTGGGTTCGAGCCCCACCCTCCACCCCAAAAAGGTTCTTGAGAAACTCAAGAACCTTTTTGGGTTTTATGCACAAACACGCCAAATGCGCCACGCCAGAACATGCCAATCCCCCCAAACTGCCAGCGGAAGCACGGCTCACAAACACACGTACAAAGCACGGGGTCGATTTTCTGCAGAAAATCAACATCGACAAACACATCTCACACAATCACGAGGTCATACTCAGCGACTCGCACCAGTGAACACAGAAAGCGACAAGTGGTATAACGGACAATTTGGACCTTCACCAAATTTCCTATGCACATTTTTCGGCAAAATCAGATTAACTTGCTGATAATTATAAAACAAGGTATTTAAAACGCTTATATCTCTTTTTTGAAAATCTCAGGTTAGGGTATAGTCTATACGCAGGTCTGAAAATTTAAAAATCCTAACCTGAACTTTTCGGCGTCCTAACCTAATATTTTCAGACGTCGAATAAGGCACGGGAAAATTACAGAAAACATTTATTCATTGTCACGTGTCAACGAAAAAAGAGGAATATCGGACAATGAAAAATATGCGAAATGGAATGGATTTTTTGTGCGGGTTATCACCAAGGTAAAAAAGCTAAGAAGGTTACAAAACCAGCAAGACAATCACTCACCCGTCTGCTCATCACGCAGGCACTTCTCGCGGTACTCAAGCGGAGACATACCAAAACGCTTCAAGAACTGTCGATAGAAAGTGGCCCTGCTCTCATAACCGCAGTCGACGGCCAGTTTCTCCGCTGACACGTCGGGATGTCTACGAATACAGTCCGCCACATACTCCAGCCTCATGTCTGATATATAGGCACGGCAAGACACGCCTGTGACGCTCTTAAACACCTGCGAGAATCCGCGTTTACTGATTCCCAGGTCATCCAGCAAGCCATCCCTGTCGAAATTCGAGTCTGCGTACAGTCTCTTCTCCTTGACTGTCTTGAGGAACAGATCAACATCGGCGCGCATACGCTCGGTCACGCTATCATCCGCAGCCGTATCGCCGGCGGCATCCTTCTCTCCCGTCTCGTCACGCTTAGCGTCAGCATCCGTCACCATTGCTCCCAAACCAACTCGTACACGATCGCTGCCAGCAGCGAAACTGCCCGACTCGATAAACTCATTGACTCTTATCGCAAGCAACCTATTCATCTTGCTCACCCTCACGTAATACATGACAGCGAAGAAGAACACGAACAACATCACGATCATCAAGACGGCGACGGAGAACGAGATGACCGACATCCTCCTTGACGCCTTGTGGTTTGCCTCAAGCTTATCACTTTTGGCCTTCTTCCTATAAACAGACTCCCACTCCGCATACTGTGACTTATTACAATCAAGATATATCGCCTTTCGCAGTTTGATGATGCGCTGCGATAAGTCATACGCCCTGCTCAAATCGCCGTAACCTTCAGCGCACACGAGAAGCCCGTCGAGCACCTTAGCATACTCATAGCTCACCGTGTCGTCCTTTTGAGAATACCTCTCACCTATCTTAACAAAGAGTTCCTCAGCCTCATGATAACGTCTCATCGAAAGCAGGCAATTGGTCATATACAGCAGTTTTTGCGAAGACGCAGAGTCGGAAACACACGCCACTGCATTGTCATACGACCTGGACGCCTCCGGCATCATGCCCTTATCGGCATACGCCAAACACATCATGGCGTTGATACTGAACAGCAGGGACGACTTTTCATCTGATTCCAAAGAAAAGGATTCATTATTGTCGCCCACGAGACCGAGCACGCGCCGTCCCACCTTTATACTTCTGTCATTGTCTGAGTGCACCGAAGCATACTGCATGGATGCCAAGGACCTCACGCAGACAAGCATCAGCAACGTGTCCTTATCCGTGACACACAACTCGATAGACTCGTCCAAGTAACGCATGGCCTCCTCATAAGAGGACATGATCAAAGCCTCGCCCATCTTATAGCGGAACTGAGCCTTAGGCTCCGTCTTATATCCGCAAGAGGCGTCGATAGAGTCTGCCAGTCTGGCGATCTCAAAAGCCTCATCCATCTTCTGCTGACGCTGCAGTACATCGACAAGAGAGCTAAGACACTCCATGTGATGATACGAGTCACCGGAAACGTCGGAATTCTTGACCAGCCACCTCAACGCGCTCTCACAATTGGCATAATCGTATGTGGAGAGATAAATCTTAACCTTGCAAACACATATCGAGTCCAGTGAATAGAGACCAGACTGCTCCCCACTCGCCAATAACCGCAGAGCCTCATCAGGATCATGACCAGCCACACGCATGACGCTGTCAAGGAACACCGACTCAGACACTCCCTCCCAACCAAGCTCCCCCTCAGACGTACACGACGACAAGGCAACGGCACACAGACACAACGTCAACGCCGCCACCGACATACACTGCCTCACCAAGGAGCTGGCCACAGTATATGCTCTATTATGCGTTATCATTATCTTATTCATCCTTTTACTCCCTGTCCTTACTCACTTGTCACGCTCCATCACATCAAGCTGCCTTCTGTATTCCGTAGGCGTCATACCGAAATGGTCAGAAAACTGTCGATAGAACGATGAACGGTTACTGAATCCACAATCAAGGGCGATACTCTCAATCGTATGATTCGGGAACTTCTTAATCTTCTCTGTGGCGCTTCTAATCCTGAGCATCGCCACATATTTGGTCACAGACAAACCTGTGATATTCTCGAAGTCACGCCCAAAGCTTCGCTTTGACATGTTAAGCTCATTCAACAAGTCATCCTTGTTGAACAGCGGGTCGTCATACAAATGACGATCAGTCAACTCGTGAATGAACGTCTCCACGTTCAGCACCGTCTCCTCAGACAGTGCGTCCTTCGCGTCACCCGCCGATGCCGTCACCTTAGATGCGCGTCTGCGCACCATATGCGCCGACATCACCTTTTCCACCTCAGACTTCAGCACACGGTTCTTACGATCCATGATGCTGCTGTAACGAAGAAAGAGAAGTATCGCCACAAGAGAGAACAAGATGAGCACGGCCAAAGACACCGCCAACACACGCTTCGCCTGCAACTCCGCCATCACGTTCTGATTTCTCATTTCAATCTCCTGCGTCCTGTATCTCGTCTCCAACTCAGAGTATTCCTTCTTACCGTCATTCATGTATATAGAGTGACGCAACCCAATGATACGCTTGGCGTATGACAGCGCTGACCGCATGTCACCCGACGACTTGGCGCAAATCATCTTTCCCTCAAGCACGTTGACATACTCATAATTGACCGTGTCACCCGACGACTCATACTTGACCGCAAGCTCATTGAACTTTACCAACGCCTCATCGTAACGATTCATGCTCATGAGACAGTTAGCCAACAACACAGGAGTAGTAGGACTCTCATTGTCATAGGTCAACGCATAGGCGTACGCCACAGCCGCCTCGCTCATACGACCCACATTGGCATACGAGAGACAGAGAAGTCCGTATATTCCAAAACGGATAGACTTCGTCGGATCCAACTTGTCATAGAACACTGGAGCATTGACTCTTATGTCATTCGTCATCTTCTCTCCCACCTTGATACACTCGTCGTACGCCCCCTGAATGGTGTAGGCGTTCATGAGATACATGGTTTGCCTGACGACATCCATATGCGAGGCACTGTCGTTCAGACTCTCTAATATCTCTATCGACTCCTTTATGTATTTCACTCCGCGCTCGTTATCATTCTGCATGGCGCTCATTCCCATGGCAAAACGGAAGTGCGCCCTCATCAACATATTATCCGTGGCAAGAGCTATGGAGTCACCGTACAAACTTGTGGCTATCGCCTGTTTTGTGTTTTTCATGGTCGCCTGCAGACGAGCCAGACGCTCCAGCACGTCAAGATAAAAGACAGAGGACTTGTCCGACGACGAGCTGTCCTTGATGGCCGTCAGCTCTCTCTCTTGCTTAACCATGTCATACCTGACATAATACACGTCTGCGCGAGCGAGACGGATAGTGTCCCACGAGACGACACCGGAGGCCTCAGCCTCATCAATAAGTCGCATGGCGCCGACGGAATCCGCCTTCGCCATCATCAGCACACTGTCAAGTAAATGGGAATAGTCCGCACGAGCCGCATCACCAGAGTCAACACCAGTGCACGACACGACAGACGTAAGTAAACACATCAGCGCCAGCACCATATTGAGTAAACCGACGTGCGTCTCTGTTCGCTCTTCTTTTACCACAGACTAAAATCCACGTTAAATAATCCAAAGGGGATTGCTCGACACAAAAAAAGGCAATCTCCCGACACGTTATTTTGCTTGTTCAGTATCACAAATTTAAGTCAATAAAGCGAAATAACAAAAACATTTCACGCTAATTTGCGCTCATGCCGTGTTTTTTACGCCTACACTACCTTTCACGTACCGCATTTCCCTTTTTTTGACATCTTACACGCACAGTTCTTCTCAAAAGAATTATATTTGCAAAAAAAATGCGAAAACGGTAAACATACGGAACAGACACTACGCGGACATGCGCTAACCGGCAAGACGACAGACGTCATGTCCTTCCGTAAAAGAAAAAAAACGAAAACAAAATGAAAAAGAAAATTCTTTATCTCTTCCTCCTCTTGGCAGGGACAATCAAGACTGAGGCTTGCTCGAACATCATCGTCGGCAAAGACGCCTCAAGCGACGGAAGCGTATTCGTGAGCTACAACGCCGACTCATATGGCATGTACGGCAATATGTTCAGACACGTGGGCGGCAAACACGCTAAAGGTGAGACTCGTAAGATATACAACTGGGACACCAACCGTTACATGGGTGAGATAGCCGAAGCGTCAGTGACATACAACGTGGTCGGACAGATGAACGCTAATCAGGTCAGCATCACAGAGACAACTTTCGGAGGACGAGAGGAACTTGTCGACACTACCGCCATCATGGACTACGGCAGTCTCATCTACGTGACTCTGGAACGCGCCACTACAGCGCGCGAGGCCATCAAGATCATGACTGAGCTGGTGGAGAAATACGGATATGCGTCGGAGGGAGAGTCTTTCTCCATCTGCGACAAGAACGAGATATGGATTATGGAGATGATCGGAAAGGGCTCAGGTAATAAGGGCGCCAACTGGGTAGCCATACGTATCCCTGACGACTGCATCTGCGCTCACGCCAATCAGAGCCGCATCACAACCTTCGACCAGAAAGACAAGAACAACGTACTATTCTCCAAGGACATCATCAAATTCGCACGTTCAAAGGGATTCTTCAATGGCGCTAACGACGCCGCATTCTCTTTCCGCGACGCTTTTTCTCCTAACGACTTCTCTGCCACACGCTACTGCGAGGCGAGAGTGTGGAGCGTCTTCAACCGTTTCTGCGACGGCATGGACAAGTACGTGGAGTACGCCAAAGGTAATGACCTTAAAGGAGCCATGCCTTTATACATGAAACCGAACAGAAAGATATCTCTCACTGACGTGATGGATGGCATGCGCGACCACTATGAGGGCACACCGTTCGACATACAGAATGAGTTGGGCGCAGGTCCTTACAACATGCCATACAGACCTACACCTCTCTCATTCAAGGTGGACGAAAAGACATTCTTCAACGAGAGGCCAATATCAACTCAACAGACCAGCTTCTGCTTCATCGGACAAATGCGTAACTTCGTGCCTGACTTCTACGCCGGTATCGTATGGTGGACAAACGACGACCCGAACATGGCACCATTCACACCTGTCTATTGCACTGTGACCGAGATTCCTGCATGCTACACTAAGATTGAGGACGAGCAGGATGACGTCACCTTCTCTTGGAACAGCGCTTTCTGGGTTCAGAACACTGTCAGCAATATGGTGTATCCGTACTACTCTAAAATCTTCCCTGACCTGAAGAAGGAAAGAGACGACATTGAGAAGCGCAACTTTAGAAAGGTGAAGAACTTAGAGGCAATGATCAGAAACAAATCCGATAAAGAGGACACACAGGAGAACATTGCCAGACTCACGAAATTCTCTACAGGATCAGCTAACACCATGCTGAAGGCATGGACAAATCTGTTCCAGTATATCGTGGTAAAGCACAACGACATGGCGACGAAGAAAGTCGACCACTTAGGCAAGTTCACAAAGACAAAGGATGGACTCTGCGAGTCTCCTGAACGCCCAGGCTATCCGGAAAGCTACAGAAAAGAGATAATCAAGGAGACTGGAGACAAATACCTTATTAAGTGACGCTATTGAAGCTGACTGGAAACACCAGAGACCAGACAGCAGGACACGTGTCACAGAATTATGGCTTTTTATTTCCACGTTCAAAAAAGAAACAGTATCTTTGCGGAGGTTTGTTTCAACGGAAAATTCATTAATAATAAATAAATCCAAAGTAAAAATATGGACGAACAGTTAGTAAAACAGTGTACGGCTGAGGCACAGAAATGGCTCACACCGGCATTTGACGCAGAGACACAGGCAGAAGTGAAGGCACTCCTCGACAACGAGGACAAGACAGCCCTGATTGACGCTTTCTACCAGAATCTGGAGTTCGGTACAGGCGGTCTTCGCGGCATCATGGGTGCGGGAACGAACCGCATGAACAAATATATCGTCGGCATGGCCACTCAGGGTTTTGCCAACTACATCAACAAGGCTTTCGCTGGCAAGAAGGATATCAGTGTCGTTGTAGGTCACGACTGCCGCAACAACTCACGTCTCTTCGCTGAGACTGTGGCTGACATCTTCTCAGCTAACGGCATCAAGGTTTATCTCTTTGAGAGCCTTCGTCCTACACCTGAGATCTCTTTCGCCATTCGCCAGCTCGGAGCACAGGCAGGTGTGAACATCACAGCGAGCCATAACCCACGTGAGTACAACGGATACAAAGCTTACTGGGATGATGGCGCACAGGTACTCTCACCACACGACACAGGTATCATCGACGAGGTGAACAAGGTTACTATCGACCAGGTGAAGTTCACTCCTAACGAGGAGCTGATACAGATTATCGGAGGAGAGATGGACATGGATTATCTTGACGCAGTCAAGGAGACTCTCATCGACCAGGAAGTCATCAAACGTCAGAAGGACCTCTGCATCGTTTATTCCCCACTCCACGGAACAGGACGTGTGATTATACCTGCAGCACTCCGCACATGGGGATTCCAGAACATCAACGTTGTGAAGGAGCAGATGGTCATCGACGGTAACTTCCCTACTGTCGTCTCACCAAACCCAGAGAACTCTGAGGCAATGACATTGGGCATGAAGCTCGGTGACAGACTGAACGCGGATCTGGTGCTCGCCTCTGACCCTGACGCAGACCGTCTTGCTGTAGTATGCCGTGATCCAAAGGGTCAGTGGTGCATACTCAACGGAAACCAGACAGCTCTGATGCTTTCTTACTATATCATCGAGAACAAGAAGAAACTTGGCCAGCTTAAAGGCAATGAGTTCATGGTTAAGACAATCGTGACGACAGAGACCATCGCTGACATCGCTAAGCGCAACAACGTCGAGTATCGCGACGTGTACACAGGCTTCAAGTGGATAGCAAGAGAGATTAAAATCGACGAGGGTAAGAAAAAGTATATCGGCGGTGGCGAGGAGAGCTTCGGTTACCTCCCATACGACAAGGTACGCGACAAGGATTCTCCAGCATCTATCTGTCTCCTCTGCGAGATTGCCGCATGGGCTAAGGACAACGGAATGACTCTCTACGACCTTCTCATGAAGATTTACCTCGACTATGGTTTCGCATACCAGAGCGCCGTGTCTGTGGTTAAGCCAGGAAAGACTGGTGCTGACGAGATCAAGAAGATGATGGAGGATTTCCGCGTATGCCCTCCTAAGACTCTCGGCGGCAGCCCTGTCACTCTCATCAAGGACTACAAGACTCTCAAGGCCACTAACGCTGACGGCAGCCAGACTGACCTCGAGATGCCTGCCACAAGCAACGTACTGCAGTGGTTCACTGAGGACGGCACAAAGATCAGCGTACGTCCTTCAGGAACAGAGCCTAAGATTAAGTTCTACGTTGAGGTCAAGGGTGAGATGGAGTGCGCTAAGTGCTACGACAGCGCAGTCAAGACAGCAGAGGAGAAGGTTAAAGCCATCAAGAAAGACCTTAACCTGTAAGACACGACATCATCAGTGGTGACGCTATATAAGAAAAGAGTAATCAGATCTGCTGGTTACTCTTTTTTGTTTTCTCCATCAGATGTGGAACTCCCTCACACCTACATAATATATGAAAGACACACGAACCGCACACATCATCCTTTTTTCGTGACACATTTAACCTTTTCAAATATCATGTATCTTATGAGTGTATGGAAACAGAAAAGAAACAACAAGTTGAAGACATACAAGCAATGCTGACAGACCCAGGTCGGCGTGAGGAAGGCTTCAGGCTACTGATGAGGAAGTATGGACGTCCTCTGTATTGGCACATAAGACGCATCGTGGTGTCACACGACGACGCGGAGGACGTGCTTCAAGACACGTGCGTGAAGATACTGAATAACATAGACAAGTTCAGAGGCGAGTGCCAACTGAAGGTATGGATATACAGAATCGCCACAAACGAGTCACTGCAGATGTTGAGAAGACACACCCATTTCTTCCAAAGCCTCGACTCAGTCAACGAGCAACTGCTGGACACACTCGAGACAGAGACGTCGATGGACAGTGACGCTATTGAGGTGCTATTCCAAAGAGCCCTCCTGACACTTCCGACACAGCAACGCATAGCCTTCAATATGAGGTATTACGATGACATGAGCTACGAGGACATCGCTCAGGTGACGGGAAAAAGCGTGGGCTGCCTGAAGAGCAACTACCATTACGCGTCAACTAAAGTCAAACAATTTCTAAAAGAGAACTCATGAAACAGACATTTGAAGATATGAAGATACAGACACCTTACAAAGAAAGTGAGGAGTATCTTGACAGCCTGATTCAAAGGGCGACAGACAAGGCTATCAGCGCAAAGAATGAGAACAAGTCCTCACACACGAAATACTATGCGGCGGCAGCAGCCGTCATTGCCGTAATGACATCAGCCGCAGTGCTATGGACCACGAACTCTTCACCAGAGAACATCATCGCCATGAGTCAGGATGTGTCACCAGTCGACGACTTCCTCGACAACCTGAGTGACGAGGACGTGCAGATGATAGCCCTGTACGAGGTAGAGGACATACCGGACTATTGAAAAGAAACAGCCCTGACTATTAAAAAGAAAAGACAAACAGCCGCAACGGACTGAGTGGACTCGTCCACTCGGTCACGCAGACACAAATATTAACAATAAAAAAAAGACAATTATGAGAAACTTAATCTTTTCAGCGTTACTGACGCTGGTGTCACTGACAGCTTCCGCCCAGGTTCACAGGGCAGACTCACTCAACGAGAAATATTTCGACGCGAAAATAAGAGAGATAGTCTACAGATTGAATATCACAGATGAGCAGAAGCAGAAATTCGTCCCTATCTATCGTCGCTACAACGAAGATATGATCGCAGCATGGGGCGAGCATAAACGACCAGAGAAGCCGACGACAAGCGCACAGGTGCTTGAAAACACCAAAAAGCGCATGGAGCGTCAGCAGAGAGCTCAGACCATACGAATCAAATACATCGACGAGTTTGCCACAGTGCTTAACGCCAAGCAAGTGAGCCGCTTGTATGACGTGGAGAGCTCAATACAGAAGAAGCTGGCGAACAGAAAGAACAACAAAGGCAGAGGACATAACAAGGCGTTAAAAAAGAAATGAAGATTTTCTCACAAGTACGCAACCTATCACTGACAGTGAGTGACGTGCCCGACGTCAACAACGACACGGAGTCTGCCATATACAACCTGCATGTCATGCGAGTCACGGACAACTACAAGGGGATAAAAATAAAAAAAGGAATGGGGCTTTACAAATAAGCCTCATTCCTTTATTATTAGACAGCCATTGTCAACATCTATCTTGACGTCGCCTCCGTTCTTTAACGAGCCGAAGAGTATCTCCCTAGTCAACAACGGGGTGAGTTTACTGTTTATGACACGATCCATCTCACGCGCCCCGTACAGCTTAGTAAAGCCCTCCTTAAGCAGATAGGACCTGGCCTCGTCCGTCAAAGACATCGTGACTGACTTTGCGGCAAGCTTGACAGACAAGAGTCGCAGCTTCTTATCCAGGACACGCTCTGCCATCACCATGTCCATATCATTGAAGACCACCGTGGCTGACAGACGGTTGAGGAACTCCGGCTTGAACGTCTTCTTCACCTGTGTCATCATAGCTGAACCCGCAGACACGGAATGTCCGAAACCTACAGATGCCTGACTGGCGTATTGTGCTCCGGCATTCGACGTCATGACGAGTATCACGTTCTTGAAATCCGCCTTCTGTCCCTTATTATCAGTCAGTCTGGCGTAATCCATCACCTGAAGAAGGATGTTATATATATCCGAATGAGCTTTCTCAATCTCATCCAACAACAATACGCAGTTAGGTGTCTTACGTATGGCGTCAGTCAACAGTCCGCCATCCTCATACCCCACATATCCCGCAGGTGAGCCGATAAGCTTAGCTACGGCATGCTTCTCGGTATACTCACTCATGTCGAAGCGTACCAGCTCAAGTCCCATCTCTTTCGCCAACACCTTACACACCTCAGTCTTACCCACACCGGTGGGACCGACAAACAACAAAGACGCTATAGGCTTATCGTAGTCATTAAGGCCCGCCTTGGACATCAGTACACTCTGCACGATCTGGCTGATGGCGCCATCTTGTCCGTAAATCTGGGCACTGACACGCTCATACAACGATGACAGGTCGTCGGCATTGTCGTCACTCAGCCTCTTTGCGTCTATCCTGCACACCTTGGAAAGCACCTCATCGATGAGAGCAGAGTCAACGACCTGGTCCACAGCGTCCTTCCTGACCCCGTCACTGCCCATCAGAGGATGAATCTCCCGATATGCACCAGCCTCGTCTATGATGTCAATCGCCTTGTCGGGAAGATACTTGTCACTCACAAAACGTATACTCTTGTCGACAGCATAACGTACCACGCCGTCTGAGTAGGTCACTCCGTGAAATCTCTCGTATATGCCCTTGAGACCATCAATAATCCTCACCGCCTCGTCAGCTGACGGCTCATGAATGTCTATCTGCTGGAAACGGCGCACCAGGCTCTTGCTCTTGGCGAAATAACGGTTGTACTCCTGATACGTGGTGCTTCCGACGAAGCGTATCTCACCACTCTCAAGATACGGCTTGAGTATGTTGGAAGCGTCAAGAGAACCCTCTCCGGTCTGTCCGGCTCCCACAAGGTTATGTATCTCATCTATGTAGACTATGGCGTTGCCTTCTCTCATCACACCATCCATGATGCTCTTCAGACGCTTCTCGAACTCTCCCCTGAAGTGTGTGCCAGCCACCAATGTGGCCATATCCATAGAATATACCACACAACCCTTGAGTCTCTCCGGCACCTGCCCGTCGACGATACGTTGTGTGAGACCATAAATCAACGCTGTCTTTCCAACTCCAGGCTCACCGACATGCAGAGGATTGTTCTTGTCCTTGCGACACAGCACCTGTATGGTACGGTCAAGCTCCTCCTGTCGACCTATCAACGGATTATGATCACCAAGCCTGTCATTCACGCACACCACGAACTCACGCCACGCCTCATCCGTCTCCTCCTCATCGGCAATGTCTTCTGAATTATACGCTGACTCATCTGCGTAAGCATCACCAAGGATACGGAGAAAGACAGCCTGCTCCACGTTCACGTACTTCTCCAGGGCATAGCATGCCAGACTGTCAGGCAACTCATAGATGGCTTTCACGATGTGGGGAACGTCATACTCGCTCCTCCCCGAACTCTGGGCTATCTCCTCAGCTCTCTGCATCACGGCACGCAACTGTATGGACATCATTATCTCCTCACCCTCGTCTATCTTGTCTAAACAGTCCACGTATTCCTCAAGCACGTTAGTCATGGAGCTTATGGCCGCATCTACATACGATAAGGAGTCTCTGAAAGCACGCTGCCTAAGCAACACCAGTAACAGATGCTCCGGCGTCACCATCTCACAGTCAGACTCCACAACCATCTCCGTGACAGCCCTGTATATGTAATCTACTTCGTTGGTATATTTCATAAAAACAAATCATTCTTTCTCATATGTGACCTTTAAAGGGTAACTCTCTCTCAGCGCCATTGACGTAACTTTCCGTACCTTCGTGACGGCAATATCCAGTGAGTATATCCCCACCACGGCTCTACCCTCCTCATGAATCTTCAACATGAGATGCTGTGACTCACTCTCGGAATGACGGAAAACAGAACGCAGCACCTTAACGACAAACTCCATAGTCGTGAAGTCATCATTATGCATTATCACTTTATATCTGTCCGGCTCACGAACGTCATTCGTGACACGCTCTATCAAATTTATCTTCTCTCCTGCCATATGTGAATGTTTTATCACGCGAATGTAGAACTTTGGAATCATTTCACCAAATGTTTTCTTTCAAAGCTTTACAAAGGAATTTTTACTAACCGACATGGCGTGTATCACAAATATACACCTTATATTATATATAGGCGGTGGGATGACTCGACTCGTTCTGTTACTCTCTGACTCTAATAACGATGACGAGTGATGACAGCACATCTTTAATGTCTTTAAAATAATTATTTGTCATTTGATTTACATATGGTTATAACTGCCGACACAAAGATGACAATGAATAAAATATCAAAAAAAATATAGGTACGTGACTGAACTGCCCCCCTATAATCAGGTTGAGAATACTTAACCAAATTTCCTATCCGCACCCCTGTTTTCTGATTTCCGAAACTCCCCTTTTTTCGTTGACACGTGTCAGCGAAAAAATGACTTCTGAAATTTTCTCATGGCTTATTCGGTGTCTGAAATTCTTAGGTTTGGACGTTGAAAAGTTCAGGTTAGTATTCTTAAATTCTCAGACCTGTATATAGACTACAACCTAACCTAAGAATTTCAAAAAAGACACTTAAGTTTTTTATACACCTTGTTTTAAGATTATCAATAAGTTAACCAGATTATAGCAAAAAACAGGCATAGGAAATTTGGTTATGGCGCTAATTGTACTTTTTTCCACCTGTCGCTTTCGATTCACACAAGACGAAGAAAACGGATACATCAAATAGGGAGTAACAAAAAATGGCCATGCCAATCCTACGAATGACATGACCAACACCGAAGTGACCCGAATGGGATTCAAACCCATGATCTTCAGAACCGGAATCTGATATTCTATTCAGCTGAACTATCGGGCCATCACAACTGTTTGCGAAGATACGAATTTATCCGCACATTTTTTGTATATATAGCGAAAAATATATTGCCAAACTGATAAAACTGACGCATAAAACTTATTCATTTTACGCATATTTCAAGTGACTCATGAAGAACGGGAACACGATTTACGTAATCTGAGTATAACTGACTAATTTGCCAATTAATTTATACAAAAATGATATTATAGGAAATTAACGTATACATAAGTATATCTAAATCTAATGTTAAAAAAAACATAAGTGTTAAGATTGTTAAAATATGTAAAACAATTCCTTCGCCAACGTCACATCTTGAAACGTGAAAGCATGACTTTATCAACGCGGGCCAAAGGTCTCGAAGGTTCCGTCATCAAAGAAAACACGAACCTCAATAATCTGACGAGGGGCCTTCTGCAACTTTGAGGCTACAGCCATGGCTATCTTCTCCTCATCAATCTTAGCAACCTGAGCGACGGCTTCCCGCTCGCGCTTATCTGGCTGCACTGGTGGTGTGACGGATGGTGACGGCGTCGTTGCATAACTGTTATGTCTTGGACCTGGCTGACTGACGACCTCGTCATAATTGTCGAAATTGAATAGACTGTCCATAGCGGCCTTCTCGCCGGACGGGACGGCTGACGACTGACGTGACTGTACATCAACAGCTGTATGAGCAGGTGCTGCAGAATCTCCGTTTTGGTACATTTTAGAATCGTCACAGGACTCGTCAAATAACCACATAGGGTTATACTGAGGAAATTCCTGACTTACGCTTCGCAGTATCGGAAGGGTCGGCTTAGTCCTGCCAGTCAAAATGCCTGATAAGGCTCCAGCTGTAATGCCGATCTTTGAACTGAACTGGGTGTTGTTCAACCGAGACTCCTTTAATATGAACATTATCTTCTCTGTATCCGTCATACCTGAATATGTTTTTTATCAGTTTGTCTATTTGTTTTCTATTTGATCTAATTCTTATATCGGCATGGATAATCATCTTGTCTCCGGACATATTTTTGTTTATAATGTCGAAGGATAAAATAGTATTACTCACGTATCAGCGAAAATCAAAATTAAGGCTGCCAGGTTTCTCTTAACAGACTTTTGATTCGTGCATAGATATACACGTTACGTCTATATGTTTAGAAATACAACATTAAAAACTGGTGTATTTTGTATAACTGTCAACACAATTATATACTCTCAACAAGTGAAAAATTTACATCAGGACAAACAGAGAAAATTTCTGATGACCCAATCTAAATCGAACCCACTTTTTTGACTGATACGTGACATAAATACGGTTTTTTAAGAATTAAAACTCGTAATCACATCCGTTTTGCAAATGTAAACAACTTTTTTTAATAAAACAAATATTTACGTTTTAATTTATTTAGCCGGACTTTGTAATCTGAAATTTACATTTATGTTTATAAAATTACAAAGTTTGAAAATTTGTATAAGAGTGTTTGGATATGTAAATTTAAAGATATGGAAGCCTGTATAAACTTATATAAGTATTTCAATTATTTATTGTATAAAAGTCATTGACAATTGGTTAAATTATACCATTTCTGGCATATATAGAGAAATAATTGGAATGTTTGCATTTTTATACCGATTGTTTTGTATAAAACATTTAATACAATTATACAGAGTATTGGTTTTGTGTTATTTACACTCCAATATACAATGTTGTATATTTATAATATTTACATTTATGTATTTAGGTTTAATAAATTAAAAACTTTTTACTTTACAAAATCAAATACCCCGCTACGAGTACTTGTTTAGGTTTGTAAATATTTATGGCCGCCTAATTCTTTGCATTTACAATTGTAATATTTAATTTTGTAATGACTTTTTCGTTTGTAAAACTAAATGTACAAACATAAACAATTCATCCTGTTTCAAAAATTAAAGATTTCACAAGACTCTCTTATCTGGTTGTAAACTCGCTCATAAAAACCATTGTTTTTCCGGTATGTATTTAAGTTTTAATTTGTTTATTTTCAAAGGAATCATTACTTAAATTACCCTATTTTTTTGTCATGATTTTTCGACAAAATAGAAATTTTACCATCGTTGTAAGGGGATAGTTTAGGCTTTTCACAGGATAAAACCTTGTTTTTTCACGCATGTTTACCCGTCTAAAAACAAGGATAAATCAACATTTACATTTTTTACGCTGTTTTTCCATGACAAAAATAGTAGCTTAAACTGTACTCTAACTCTAATATCACATCGTTGATCGCCATTTCTACCCAATTAAAGAACCTGACAAAAAAGTATTATCATGCGCCTCTCATATAATGTGTTTTACGCTGTCCACTGTCCTCCTTTATATGATGTGTAAAAAAAGAGACTCCGTTGCCGGAGCCTCTGTAAAACGAATATTTATAAACGATGATGTCAAGAAATCATTATGTCAATGCAGGATAAAATATACCAGCTCACGAAGAATGTCACCATTTGAGGTATTGCCCTTTCCCACACCTTTCATCATAGCGTCAGCCTCTCTTATCTTGGAGATGATCAACATCGCCTTCATGGCTGAATAGTTCCTTTGAGCGTCCATCATCTTTGTCAGCTGGAAGTCACTTTTGATGTTCAACTGCTGCATCAGACCATTCTTCGTTTTGTCAGGAGCATAGTACATGAGCATGATGTTAGAGAACAGACTAAATAGCAGCGCCACCATATATATACAATCCTTCACCGTAAGATTATCTATTATATAATTAAGGATCATATTGGCCTTATACACGTCCTTTGCCTCAATAGCACTCTTCAGCTCATACATGTTGAAGTCTTTACTGATACCCACGTTCTTCTCCACATCCTCTGCGGTGATCTGTTTCCTGCCATCTGGAAGCGATATTATCAGCTTATCCAACTCTCCGGATAGACGACACAGGTCATTTCCAACATTCTCCGCCATCATCATGCAGGCATTATTGTCTATCATGACACTCCTTTTTCTCAGATAGTCGGCAATGAATGACGGAAGCGCACTCTCACGTATCTTTTGACTCTCAAACACCATACCCACTTCTTCTATGGCCGCCAGTATTTTCTTCCTTTTGTCAATACTGGAGTGTTTGTAGCAAATCACCAAAATTGTGGTCTTTACGGGATTTTTAACGTAATAAATCAGGTCATCGAATTTTAACAGATTTTGAGCTTCTTTAACAATTAAAACCTGATGGTCTGACATCATCGGATATTTTTTCGCAGTATTGATAATGTTGGAAACAAGATTATCGTCATCTTTTTGACAATATATCACCTGCTGATTGAAGTCTCTCTCCTCTGGCTTGAGTATGTTCTGCTCCATATACTCAGAAATACAATCAATGTAGTACGACTCCTCACCCATCAAGAGATAAACCGGTGCATATTCTTTTTTACGCACTGACTCTATGACGTCACGATATGTTATGGATTTTTTGACTGCCATTACAATTATTCAATTATAATTTTATTACATTTTTACTTTTCTGTAATAGTTGAATATATTCAGACAATTTGTTTTCTCACGGAAATAAATCTATCTTTGCGCGAAGTTAACAATAAAATACAGATGGAACAACTAAATCTACCCCCATTCAAACCCAGCATAAAAATTTTGAATGGCACTAAAAAAATTTTTGATGTGCTCAGACGTAAATACGTGGCATTGACACCTGAAGAATGGGTCAGACAGAGTTTCATCCATTTTCTCATAGAACATAAAGGCTACTCTTCATCACTCATGACTAATGAGGTAAGCGTGTCACTCAACGGCATGTCACGACGATGTGACTCTGTATTGTACAGACGTGACATGACGCCCGTCATGATTATGGAGTACAAAGCTCCATCCGTGGAAATATCACAGAAAGTGTTCAGCCAGATCTGCAGATATAATATCGTGTTGAAAGTCAGATACCTTGTCATCTCAAATGGACTGAGCCATTATTGCTGCAGGATCAATGACGACGGCACATACTGCTTCCTGAAAGACATTCCGAACTACGAAGATTTATAATGATATAAATGACAAAAAAACAGAGACAAAACACTGTACGTACAGCAAAAGAATTCAACACAAAGCGCTTTATAAAAGGAAAGGGACGTAAGCTACACACCGAACATATATCTGCAAGATTTACACATAACGCTTAAAAACACAGAAAGTACAGTATACAAAACACCGGACGTACACCTGCAAGATTTATACAAAGCGCTTAATAACATAGAAAACACAGGATGTAGAGCTGAAGATAATAAAAAAAGACATACTAACACTATTGTCTGACCGACAAAGTGAAAGTATGTCTTACACCTTATTATACATATGGCTATACCCTACTCATCATCTCTCATCATTCCTCACTAGCCTCATCTGCCTTCTTCTTGGAAAGTCTGCGACGCTTTGGCTTCTCATCCTTCACAGGCTCGTTAGGCTTAACGCCTGCAAGCTCCGCGTCAATGAGGATTCTTCCACAGTACTCACATACAATGACCTTCTTACGCATACGAACGTCAAGCTGTCTCTGAGGTGGAATCTTAGCGAAACAACCACCACACGCGTCACGCTGGACATACACGATACCAAGACCGTTGCGTGAGTTCTTACGGATACGCTTGAAAGCCTGTAACAATCTTGGCTCTATAGTAAGCTCAAGACTTTTAGCTTTGTCACGGAGTTTCTCCTCCTCAGCCTTAGTCTCAGCCACGATCTCGTCGAGCTCGTTCTTCTTCATGTCAAGATCCTGACTACGCTCCTCGAGAAGCTGCTCGTTCTGACGCAACACCTCCTCTTTCTTCTTGAGGTCGTTGTTAGCCTCCCGTATACGTTTCTCGCACAGCTCGATCTCAAGATTCTGATACTCAATCTCCTTATTGAGAAGGTCGAACTCACGGCTGTTGGCTACATTATCCAGATGTTCCTGATATCCGTGAAGCTTGTTGAATGCCTCTTCAATCTGTCTCTGAAGGTTGCTCGCATAGCCTTTCAAGTCCTCCATCTCCTCATGAGCACGGTCAATACGAGTGCGCAGACCCTCAACCTCATCCTCAAGATCCTCAACTTCCAAAGGCAACTCACCTCTAAGAATACGAATCTTGTCGATGTCAGACAACATTGTCTGCAGCTGATACAGGTTTTTCAACTTATCCTCAACCGACATCTCGGCCACTGTTTCCTTTTTCTTTGCCATTTTATAAATATTTAATAGGATTTGTTTCTATCGTCGTATTATACACTTTCAGTTCCGATGCCAGAGTTTTTATCCTCTCAGCCAACACCTCATGAGTGAATTGCTCACTCTCATAATGTCCAAGCTCAACGAGAAGCATCTCGTTCTCGTAACCAAAAAACTTATGGTAACCTATCTCTCCAGTGATAAACACATCTGCGCCCTTTTGCAAGGCGGAAGGAATCAAGAAGGCTCCAGCTCCTCCGCATAGCGCCACCTTACTCACCATGTCACCGCTCCAGTCGTTATACCTGACACAGCCAGCGCGGAACACCTCCTTGACATGACGGAGAAAACTCATCTTGTCCATAGGCTGAGGCAACACACCGATAACTCCCTCTCCGCCATTCTCCGTTTCCTTAGGACTAATCCAGCGCAAGTCAGAGAGTGACAGTTTCTCCGCTATCTTATAATTCACGCCCCACTTGGCACTGTCAAGATTTGTATGCGCCGAATACACCGCTATGTCATTCTTGACAGCCTTAATGACACATCTCTCCACGTAGTCACGTCCCGTTACGGACTTGACAGACCTGAACAACAACGGGTGATGACTCACCACCAGGTTACAACCTAACCTGACCGCCTCGTCCAACACGTCCTCAGTCACGTCAAGACACAATAATACCCCTGACGCTTCTGCATCCTTTGTTAATCCAATCTGCAATCCCGCATTATCATAGCCGTCTTGCAGGGCCAAAGGAGCAAATTCCTCAAGGGTACGCACAATTTCCCGTATCTTCATCTGTGAGAAATACTTACCTTTTACTATTTACGCCGCAAAGATAGTCAGTTTTCGGCAGTTATCCGACTGCGCTTTGTTAATTTTTGTTAAGCTACGCATTTTTTGACACCATAATTTTTGCACAATACTCACAATATACTACATTTGCAGTGTTATATCTAAGTAGAACACCAATACACAACGCTTATGTTACAAATAAATGACGTCACATTCGGATACTATGTGAACAAAAAAATTCTCGACACGATCTCTCTCAGCCTCAACGAGGGAGGAATCTACGGACTTTTCGGAAAGAACGGTACAGGCAAATCCACGTTATTATACCTCATCGCAGGTTTATTACGTCCGACCAAAGGACAGGTTTTGCTAGACAACGTAGACACATCACTGAGAGATCCCGTGGTACTTACAGACATATTCATTGTTCCGGAGGAGTACAACCTTCCGTCCATAAAACTTTGCGACTACATCGACGCTATCAAGCCCTTCTACCCTAATTTCAACACGGAGATTCTGAAAGACTGTCTTGAGACGTTTGAGATGGACGGTGACATCAACCTAGGCAACCTGTCCATGGGTATGAAGAAAAAAGTTTACATGTGCGTGGCTCTTGCAGCAAGAACGAAGCTGCTCCTCATGGACGAACCAACAAACGGACTAGACATCCCGTCAAAATGTCAGTTTAGGAGAGTCATCGCCAAAGGTATGCGAGAGGATCAGATCATCATAATCTCCACACACCAAGTGAAAGACGTGGAACTTCTGTTAGACCACGTGATAATAATCGATGACAAACGCGTGATTAAAAACGAGGCGATAAACATCGACGAGCCTATCAACCTTGAGGAGTATTTTGTCAACAGTCTGAGCAAACAGATAAGCACAGACACGGCACGAGTTTAGGACTACTCATCAAGTTTTGTCAACAGTCTGAGCAAACCGACGAACATTAACAAACGATGAACGTAAGCCAGACGTCACACAAGTTACGGTAGAGCAACCTTATTCTTGTTCCTATAACAAACACAGTACTATGATTGAACTAATCTTATTTCTGTTCCTATAACTACGGGGCAGACACTCAGAATGTCAACAGCAAATCTTGCGCACGACAAAATCACAAGGACCTTCCACTGTGAGCCACTGCTACTCACATTAGTCCGAGTCACGGCGTTGCGTGCGGCAAGAGACAACACAAAAGAGAAAAACTCTAAAAACTTCAAAAAACAAACATTATGGACTTCAACAAAGAACGATTCTTGAACTTCGGAAAGTTCGATTTCACCATAAACAAGTCATTCTACTACACGATGTCACTCACGACAATCTTCGGAGCTGTAGGCATATCAACAGTATGTTTCATGTTCTCATGGCTCATTTACAAGCATGATTATTCCGACCACACAGATAGTGCCTTATATTTCGCCAATAAGACAGGCACTGGCGTCCTGCTGTCAATCTTCCTATCAATAATGCTTTATATCTTCGCCGGATGCACGTTCCACAATCTCAGGAACAAACAAGGAAGGATCACCGAGCTTACCCTTCCCGCCTCCAACTTGGAAAAATTCTCATGGCACCTCTGCATATCAGTATTAGGAGGCCCCGCATTATGTTTCCTGGCATTACTATTTGCCGACCTCGCCAACGCCATCTTAACACTCGTCACATACCCAGAGGCTTTACATTCAATAACAGCCATGCTATTCCAAAATCTAGCAGATATCACGCCTATACAATTAACAGTACTCATTCTGTCATACGGCTTTCTCATCTTCACGTGTTACGTACTTGGCAATTCCATCAAATACAAATACAACATCGTAATAACATACATCATATTACAGATATTGTTTGTAATTCTCTGTTTCTTCTCTTTATCGTCAGCATATATGCTCGAAGGGTCCGGAATACATTATATGGACAGCACTGGAAACATAATTATAATTGTAACAATAGTCACACAAACAATCCTTTCAGTCCTTTGTCTTTGGGCAAGTTACAGATTTTACACCAAAGCACAAATAACAAGCAGATGTAACAAATAAATCAAGACAAATGGAGTTTAAAGAAAAAAAAGCGATATATTTGCAGATAGCGGACCTGATATGCGATGACATACTTCAGGGCAAGTATCAAGAGGGAGACCGTATCCCTTCCGTCCGGGAATATGCGGCAGCGATGGAGGTTAACTCCAACACGTGCGTCAGGGCCTTCGACTGGCTTCAGCTTCAAGATGTGATATTCACGAAACGAGGGCTCGGATATTTCGTCGGCGAGGGAGCCAGGGAGAAGATTCTGGGAGTGAGGAAGGAAAACTTCTTCAAAGAGTTTATTCCTGAGCTGATAAGACAGATGAAAACCATCGGAGTGACGAAAGAGGAGCTTCTCGATGTGCTAGATTTATGTGACACACACGGAGTGACTCCGTGACGTTCCCGCCCACTTCATCTGACGCGTAGTCACTCCCCTTTACGGAACCACCGGGCATCACGGTTTCCGCCACGCCCCACATGCGTTTTCACAAACACCGAAGAGATTATACAACTGAGGAACAAACACAAGACACATCCTCTAAAACAATAGTACAATGAAACATAGAACACTAATTCTCACAGCATTCATGGCTCTCACAGCAACCATGTTAGCCTCTTGCGAGTTCTCACGCTCAGACCTTAAAATCATGGTCAAGTCATCACAAGGCAAAGACAGCTATCGTGACTCCGACAAATGGGGAAAGGTAACGACCAAGCCTATAGACACGGGAACAGACGACATAACAAGCATCACCGTCGACGGCTCAGCCGACGTCGACATTGAGCAAGCCGAGTCCATATCCATCGAGGTGGAAGGCAACGAGAAAGCCATCGACGGGCACGCCATTGAGATAAAAGACGACGAGCTGTATGTCTACAACAGGAAAGACCAGAAATACAAGAATTGCCCGAGCATAAAAATCAAAATCAAGGCTCCTAATATAAATAAGGTGACCATCAACGGAGCGGGCGACGTCGACATAGAGAAGGACTACACCATAGACAACACCCTCAATGTCACCATCAACGGAGCGGGCGACGTCGAGGCAGAGTCACTCACATGTGAGAACATGAACATCACCATTCACGGAGCGGGCGACATGAACGCTAAAAAAGTGAAATGCAAAAACGCCGCCGAGATACAGGTGTCGGGAGCAGGAGACATCAAGGCGGACATCGAGGCCAACTCCATCAACGCCAGCATCAGCGGAGCGGGTGACGCCAATCTGAAAGTCGACTGTAACAACCTGTACGCATCCGTGTCAGGCACAGGCGATATAGTATTGAAGGGCAAATGCATCAACTTCAAGAAACACGAGTCAGCCAAAGGCTCCATTGACAGCAGGAGTCTGAAATACTCCAGGAAAAACTGACGCCATCCATACTGTCAGGCAACAGACACCACACAAATATCGAGACAGAATGCTTGAAAAGAGGTGTTTCAAGCATTCTGCCTTCTTGTCAGGAAACATTTTGCATCAGATTCTTATTTTTTTCGCACAATTTATTGCATTATCAAATATAATTGCATACTTTTGCAAGCAAATAAGAACAGAACATCTATGAGATTCTTTTACGGCACATACTTTTATTACTACTTTTACTTTAGCAACAAGTAAGAGCGGGGTTTTATGTGCATGACAAGAGATACATAGGAAGCATAATAAAATATATTATCCCGCTCATTTGAGTGGGATTTTTTTTTGAGAAAAATGAGACATATTGCGATACAAGGAGAGATAGGCAGTTTCCACGATGTAGCCACCCACCGATACTTCGACGGTGAGGAAATAGAACTGATATGCTGCAAGACATTCGAGGACGTGTTCTCTGAGATGAAGAAAGACTCCAGCACGCTGGCGTTGTTAGCCATAGAGAACACCATAGCAGGCTCGCTGCTTCACAACTACGAGTTGCTGAGGGAGAGCGGGATGCAGATTGTCGGAGAGCACAAGCTACGCATATCACATTCCATCATGTGCCTGCCGGACGAGGACTGGTCCGACATCACTGAGGTGAACTCACACCCAGTGGCACTGATGCAGTGCCGTGACTTCCTCCACAAGCACCCTGAGATGAAGATCGTGGAGACTGACGACACAGCCGGCTCAGCCAAAAACATCAGCGAGCACCAACTGAGACATCACGCCGCCATCTGCTCCAAGTTCGCCGCTCCTCTCTACGGCATGAAAGTTCTTGAGGAAGAGATAGAGACCAACAAACACAACTTCACACGATTCCTCGTACTCTCCGACCCTTGGCAAGCCGACGCGCTTAGCAACCCGAGAAAGTCAAACAAGGCCAGTATCGTATTCACGCTACAACACAACGAGGGCTCTCTCTCACAAGTACTCTCCATCTTCTCATTCTACAATATCAACCTGACTAAGATTCAGTCCCTGCCGATAATCGGACGAGAATGGGAATATATGTTCTACGTGGACGTGACATATGACGACTACACTCGATACAGACAGAGCATAGACGCCACACGTCCGCTCACCAAGCAGCTCAAGATACTTGGAGAGTACAGGGAGGGCAAAAGCACGATATAACCAGGTACGACACTCGTGTCGCCACACATTATCATCAACAGAAAACAAGAAACACAAAATAATATGATACAACCAGCAGACAGACTATCGTCAGTCTCCGAATACTACTTCTCACGTAAGCTGAAAGAGGTAGCGAGACTGAACGCCGAGGGAAAAGACATCATCTCATTGGCTATCGGCTCACCTGACATGCCACCATCCGACGCCACCATTGACGTGCTGTGCGAGAACGCCAGAAAGAAAGACGCACACGGATATCAGCCGACAATGGGTATACCTGAGTTACGCCAAGCCATGGCGGGCTTCTACGCCAGATGGTACGGAGTCACACTCGACCCTGCCACAGAGATACAGCCACTCATCGGAAGCAAGGAGGGTATCTTACATGTCACCCTCGCCTTTTGCAACCCGGGCGACAAGGTGCTGGTTCCTAATCCGGGATACCCGACATACACGTCACTGAGCAAAATACTGGGACAGGAGATCATCAACTACGACCTCCTCGAGTCTAACGGATGGCAGCCGGATTTCGACCAGCTGGAGAGCATGGACCTCAGCGGGGTGAAGCTCATGTGGACCAATTACCCAAACATGCCTACCGGCGGACGCGCCACCAGGGAACTGTACGAGGAAATCGTGGCTTTCGCCAAACGACATGACATCGTGGTGGTGAACGACAACCCATACTCCTTCATTCTGAACCGTGACGAGCACCTGTCCATACTGCAGGTGGAGGGAGCGAAAGACTGCTGCATAGAATTCAACTCAATGTCAAAGTCACACAACATGCCGGGCTGGCGAGTGGGACTGGCTGCCACGAACAGCACATTCATACAATGGATTCTGAAGATAAAGTCCAACATCGACTCAGGCACATTCCGCCCACTTCAACTCGCTGCGGCACAGGCTTATGACAACAGCGACGACTGGCACACACAGGCCAACGTCGAGACATACGCCAAGCGACGCAAGATAGCGGAGGAGATAATGACAGCACTCAACTGCACTTACGACCCAACCCAACAAGGTATGTTCCTTTGGGGACGCATCCCTGACGAGTACGACGACGTGGAGCAGCTCACAGAGAAAATACTGCATGAGGCAAGGGTGTTCCTGACACCTGGATTCATCTTCGGCTCAAACGGCAAACGTTACATACGCATCTCGCTGTGCGCCAAGGACGTGAGGATGCAGGAGGCTCTGACACGAATAAAAGAAGTATTTCGCAAATAAATAAAGACAATATATATGGAACTTGAATTACAGCCATTAGGACTACCAAGCGATAACGAGCGTCCGTTCGTCATCGCAGGACCATGCTCTGCAGAGACTGAGGAGCAAGTATTAACCACAGCTAAGCAGCTGGCAGACAAAGGATGCCACATGTTCCGCGCCGGCATATGGAAACCGCGCACGAAACCAGGAGGCTTCGAGGGTAACGGCGAGAAGGCACTCCCATGGATGCAGACTGTAAAGAAAGAGACAGGCATGCTCACCGCAACTGAGGTGGCCACACCGGAGCATGTCGAGCTGGCTCTCAAATACGGCATCGACATCCTGTGGGTCGGAGCGCGCACCACAGCCAACCCGTTCGCCATGCAGGCATTGGCAGACTCTCTGAAAGGCGTGGACGTGCCAGTTCTCGTCAAGAACCCTGTCAACCCAGACCTCGAGCTTTGGATCGGCGCCCTGGAGCGTATCAACGGAGCAGGAATAAAGAGACTCGCAGCTATACACAGAGGATTCTCAAGCTACGACAAGAAAATCTACCGCAACCTGCCTATGTGGCAGATACCTATCGAGCTGCACAGAAGAATACCTAACCTCCCTATAGCCAACGACCCAAGCCACATCGGAGGACGCCGCGACCTCATCGCACCGTTGTGCCAGCAGGCCATGGACCTCGGCATGGACGGACTGATAATCGAGAGCCACTGCAACCCGGACGCCGCATGGAGCGACGCCAGCCAACAGGTGACACCAGACATCCTTGACTACATACTCTCAATCCTCGTCATACGAGATGAGATCGTCACGACAGAAAACATCACGGCACTCAGAAAACAGATTGACGAGATCGACAACAGCCTCATGGACCTGCTGGCGAAGCGTATGCGTATCAGCCGCGAGATTGGACAATACAAGAAGGAGCATGGCATGACAATCCTGCAGACAAGCCGCTACAACGAAATCCTCGAGAAACGCGGCGCACAGGGCGCTCTTTGCGGTATAGACTCAGACTGCATCAAGCAGATCTTCGAGACAATCCACGAGGAAAGTGTGAAACAACAGATGGAGGTGCTCAACAAATAAGACATGAAGATACTTATTCTCGGAGCAGGTAAGATGGGAAGCTTCTTCACCGACCTGCTATCCTTCGACCATGAGGTGGCTGTTTACGACATCGACGCCAAGCGCCTGCGATTCACATACAACTGCCAGCGTTTCACGTCAATGGACGAGATTGAGTCGTTCTGTCCAGAGCTTGTCATCAACGCAGTGAGTCTGAAGTACACTCTGACAGTCTTCGACGAGATTATACCTCACCTCCCGCCAACGTGTATCCTCAGCGACATCAGCAGCGTGAAGACCGGATTCAAAGAGTACTACGAGAGCACCGGTATGCGCTACGTCAGCACACACCCGATGTTCGGACCAACATTCGCCAACCTGGGACAGCTGTCTACGGAGAACGCCATCATCATCAATGAGGGCGACTTCATGGGACGCTGCTTCTTCAAGGAGCTTTACAACGGACTGGAGCTGAACATCTGCGAATACTCGTTCGAGGAGCACGACAAGACCGTGGCTTACTCTCTCAGCATCCCTTTCATCTCCACGTTCGCTTTCGCAGCGGTGATGAAGCATCAGGACGCCCCAGGAACGACGTTCAAACGACACATGAAAATCGCACAAGGAGTGCTCAGCGAGGACGACTGTCTTCTCCGCGAGATTCTCTTCAACCCATACACGAAGGACCAGGTGTCACAGATCTGCAATGAGATGAGAGAGCTTATCGATATCATCGACAACAGAGATGAGGAGCACATGCAACGCTACCTCACTAAAATCAGGGCAAACATTAAATAATATGCTTCTTGCCCGCATATCACTCTTACAGTCCGGCTTCTCGCTTTCGAGAAGCCGGACTATTTGCTTTTCCTCTTACCATGGTAACGATTCCTACGTGACCACAGTCACCTCTGACCGCTATCCGTCCGCACCCGCTTTCTCACCCGACTTTTCCAAGTCATGAGACATGGTGAGAACGATGGACTGTCATTTTTCTTTTCTTCAACCCAAACACTATCCCCTTGTCAGCTGTGCGACGGATGAGGAAGCCTTGAGGAAGAGCACAGGAAAACAGTGGAATAACGGACAATTTGTGGCATAACCAAATTTCTAATGCCTATTTTTGGCTAAAAAATAGGTTAACTTACTGATAATCTTAATACAATACTTAAAAAAAACTTAGGTCTCATTTTTGAAATTCTTAGGTTAGGATATAGTCTATACGCAGGTCTGAGAATTTAAAAATCCTAACCTGAACTTTTCAACGTCCTAACCTAAGAATTTCAAACGCCGAATAAGACACGGGAAAATTCCAGAAGTCATTTTTTTGTTATCTCGTGTCAACGAAAAAAGAGGAATATCGGACAACAAAAAAGTGCGAAATGGCATGAATACCTGACACATACGCCTACCATCAAGGAATACGCTGAAGATTAACAAGTTCGAGTCAGACATCTCAGTATGGCAGACAGAGCAGGTACGCTGTGGACACCCGCCATACTCAAGGCTTGTCCTCCACCGGAAGAGTCAGTAAGCAAAAACAGAAAAGCAAGAGAGTGCTAAAGACGAAGAAATGATGCCGCAATGCGTGACGCACTTGCCGACATCATGCGTGAGGCTGGCTTTGACGTTGATTATCGCCTCAACATCAACCACATCCCAACCTACTCTGCGAGCAGAAACACATTATTTCCTTTTCAGTCCCTTGACCTTAAACACAGGATTCTCCTCCCTATTCTTAAACTCCCCAGAGACGCTCTCAAGCAAGGACGGGTCTACGGACACCGCCTTCTCAAAGTCCTTAGCGGCGCCGTCTCTGTCACCGAACGCCATGCTCAACTGAGCCCGCAGGACATAAGCCTCAGCACAACGCTCATCCTCTTTGATGGTCTCTGTCAGCTCAACGGTAGCCGTTATCAGGTCACCTTTCTTTATGGCATCCTTAGCCAAAACAAGATGTTTATTAATTTCTTTCTCCATGTTTATTTGTTTAATCTGATTTTATCCATGTCAATGGCTATACAGTCTTCATCCAGCAAGTCACGCAGCACTTTCTTTCTCTCATCGGCATTACAGCCAAGCGCATCAAGCTCACAGACAGCATGCGGCTCGCCATCAGCGAGCAGAGTCATAATCCTCTCCCGCACTTGCCGCGCTTTGTCGTAGTCGCCGCGCTCCTTCTTTCTTCTGACGCACACATCACAATTGCCGCAATCCTCAGCGGAGAAATCTCCGAAATAGTTGAGTAACATACGACTACGGCACGTGTCATCAGAGAAAGCGTAGCCCACCATCTTCTCAATCCTTCGTGAGTAATCCTCTTTCCTGTCTTTGTACACCTGACGCCCGAGACGTATATACTTGGTGTCGAGGCGGGGCGAGGTGAATGTGACGGTAGGAGTATTCCTGTGCGGGATATACTCAATGACACGCGTGCGACTCATAGTCAGCAAGATGTCGTAGACTCGCTCAGGCGACAGTCCTGTCTGATGAGAGACCAACATCTCCTCAATGGGCACGAGGCCGGCGAAGACGCCAGTATAGTTACGCAACAGACATTGCGTCACCAAATCCTGGTCCTTGCCCTTGTCATTGAGCGTATACAACTGCTCCTTAGTGCAGAGGAAATGAATCATGGAACGGAAATCCTGCTGCTCGTGATATTCTATGTAGCCCGCATTGCTCAACAGTTTCAGAGCGCTGTCCGTATGCACAGCGAACTGCTTGAACACACGGCAGAATTTCTCAAGTGAGAAGTCAAAGGTGCGTCCGAAGGCCTCACCCACTCCAATCTCGAAGAAATAACACACGTTCTCATAGGTAGCCCTGACGAAGTCCTCATCCGGGTAGGTCTCAGAGACTCGTCGTCTCAATAGCGCCTTGTCTCCGTCCGCTGCAAGCAAGACGGCGTAGGACATCTCGCCATCACGCCCCGCTCTACCCGCCTCCTGGAAATACGCCTCCATCGAGTCGGGTATGTTGTAGTGAACCACCACTCTCACGTCGGGCTTATCTATTCCCATTCCAAATGCGTTGGTTGCCACCATCACACGGTTTCTTCCCTTCGTCCAGTTTATCTGCCTCAGGTCTTTCTCCGCCGCCGTGAGCCCAGCGTGATAACTGTCGGCCGTCATGCCGTTATCACACAGAAACTTGGCAATCTCCGTCGTCAGCCTCCTGCTACGCGTATACACAATAGCACTGCCCTGCGGAACACCACGTAGTATGTTGAGCAACTCCTCCGACTTATTCATCGTGGGACGCACAACATAAATCAGGTTCTTACGCTCGAAGCTCATGGTGAACACACGGGCATCCGAAAACTCAAGTTTATTCTGAATATCCTCGACGACCTCTGGCGTGGCCGTAGCCGTGAGTGCCAGCACAGGCACATGATACGGTACCATGTGTCTCACCTTGGCAATCTCCAGATATGACGGACGGAAGTCATATCCCCACTGAGACACACAATGTGCCTCATCCACAGTAATCATACAGACATGACGCATCCTGACAAGCTTCTCACGAAACAGGTCTGTCGACAAACGCTCCGGAGACAGATAAAGAAACTTATACCCTCCAAGGATGCAGTTGTCGAACACACGCACTATCTCGTCACGCATCATACCGGAATACACTGCGGCCGCCTTCACTCCACGCTTGCGTAGCTGTTCCACCTGGTCTTTCATTAAGGCTATGAGCGGAGTGATGACAAGACACAGACCGTCCATGGCAAGAGCAGGCACCTGGAAACAGACTGACTTACCACCACCAGTAGGCATCAGTCCAAGAGTGTCATGTCCATCACCTATAGAGGTTATGATTTCCTCCTGTATTCCACGGAAAGAATCATAACCCCAATACTGTTTTAATATATCTGAATAAATTTCGCTCACATCTCCTCACGCGCCTTAATGTCAACGATAAGCAACTGCAACTCACCACGCTTATGCGTGTTATCCTCAATGGTATAGACGATGTCGAACGAGCGCCTCGTCTTAATGTAACGGGCTCTCTCACTCTGGCCGAACGCTATACCGTTCATCACCCTGTTCGTCGTTCCGTCTATAAGCTCAAGTTTTATATGTTCCTGCTCACGGCCTACCACCTTACTTGTACCATAGTCGAACACCTGACGTGTACAAAAAAGCGGTTTCTCATTATCCGGCCCGAACGGTCTCATTCGCTTGAGGTCGGAGAAGAACTTATGCCCTATATCCTTGAAACCTATCTCCTCATTCACTCTCAGAGTGGCTCTCTTCTGCTCAGGCTCGATATGCTCAGACACATACTCCTCAAAACGCTGCTTGAACATCTCCACCTTGTCGACCGTCAACGACAGTCCCGCGGCGTATGTGTGACCACCGAAGTTACTCAGGAGGTCACTGCATGCCTGGACAGCCTTGTACACATCGAAGCCGCTAACGCTCCTCGCGGATCCCGTCACAACGTCACCGGAACGTGTCAACACAACCGCCGGTCTGTAGTATATCTCCGTCAGTCGTGAGGCTACGATGCCTATGACGCCCTTATGCCAATCCTCATTGTATATGACAATGGCGGACCGGTTTTTCAAGTCAGGCATGCTGTCGACGTACAGGTTAGCCTCCTCCGTCATCTTCTTGTCGAGTTCCTTACGCTCATCGTTATACAGATTGATCTGCAACGCTATGTCACGAGCCTTCTCATAGTTATGCTCCACAAGGAGAGACACAGACTCTTTGCCGTTCTGCATTCTGCCTGACGCATTGATACGCGGTCCGATCTTAAAGACAATGTCCGACATATTGATGTCCTTGCCGCTAAGACCACACACGTCAATGACAGCCTTCAGTCCAACGCTTGGACTATTATTCAACTGACGCAGGCCATGATAAGCTAAGATACGGTTCTCACCCATCACAGGAACGATGTCAGACGCTATGCTGACCGCAGTCAGGTCAAGTAAAGGTATCAGCGTACTGAAATTTATGCCATTGCTTATCGCAAAGGCTTGCATAAACTTAAAACCGACTCCACAACCAGAGAGCTCAGAGTACGGATAGGTGGAGTCCTTACGCTTCGCGTTCAGGATTGCCACTGCAGGAGGCAACACCTCATCGGGCACATGGTGGTCACAGATGATAAAGTCTATCCCTTTCTCCTTCGCATAGGCGATTTCCTCAACAGCCTTGATTCCACAATCCAGCACAATGATGAGTTTCACGCCCTGCTCCACGGCATAGTCAACGCCCTGCACCGACACTCCATATCCCTCCTCATACCTGTCCGGGATATAATACTCAATGTTAGAGTAGAACTGAACGAGGTATCTGTAGACGAGCGCCACAGCGGTACAGCCGTCCACGTCGTAGTCTCCGTAAACCATGATACGCTCCTTCCTTCCCATGGCGGCGTTAAGCCTGTCGACCGCCCTGTCCATGTCCTTCATGAGAAACGGGTCATGAAGCTCATGCAACTGAGGCCGAAAGAAGTATCTGGCAGCCTCGGGTGTCGTCACCCCTCGCTCTATTAGCAACCTGGCAATCACAGGACTGACATTGATCTTCCCCGCCAGTTCCTCAGCCAAAGCCTTCTCTTCCGATGTTGGAGGTTCGTAATTCCATTTGTAATTCATTTATATTTGTCATTTTTTTATTTTCTTTTCTCAGAATGTGACCAAAGAACACTTGTCACACCATAACGAGCATACAAACCACTATGTCACAAAAACTTGGGACAGAAACACGGTATGTACACTGACATTTTCGAACATTAAAGCACGTAAAGATAACAATTTATGATGATATTTACCACATTTATAGTGTTAAATATTGAAAACATAACAAAAAGTGAGTATTTGCCATTGACTGGCATCATCATTTCATAACACGACGAAAGCTTTCGACATACCGCGTTTGTTACTACGGACTTTTATTTCTATATTGCGGGCTAAAGGCTACACGAACGACAGGGTGAAGAAGTGACGACACGACTGCAAACATCATGTAGCACGATAATGATTAACCATGAATTCTTAGTTGAAAATGAACTTTCTCCGAACGATCCGCATTATAACAATAGCGTGCATGCTGTCTCTCATAGCACCGGACTGCGACGCACAGACACGTCTGACATGGGAGGAAATAACACAGATTATTTACGACGGCGAGGAAACGAGCACGCAAGACGAGCTCGATGACATACAGGAGGCTTACAACAATCCCATAAACATAAACACGGCCTCGGAAGAGACGCTATGTCTATTTCCCTTCCTCACAAAGAACCAAGCCAGGGACATCATCTTCTACAGAGAGACAAACGAAGGATTCTCATCTCTTGGAGAACTGATGATGATCAGCTCTCTGGACAAAAGGACACGTACGCTTTTGTCATGCCTATGCCACACTGGGGAGACGGCAAAAAGAGAAAAGTCTCTCTCACAACTGCTAAGAAAAGGCAGACACGAGGTCTTGCTAAACGGGACAATGCCGTTCTACCTACGTAACGGCGACAAGGACTACCCAGACAGCACACTGGCGAAGTCTCCAAACAAAGTGTACATGGGCAACAGAACACACAACTCGATGCTATACCGGTTCTCAGCATCTGACCGTTTCTCCGCTGGCATACAGATGGAAAGAGACGCCGGAGAGACTGGAGTAGACTTCCTATCTGCACACGCTGCGATACACAGAACTGGAGCAATTAAGACTCTGATAGTCGGCGACTACAAGGCAAGCTTCGGACTCGGACTGACAATGAACACCGGATATTCGTTCGGAAAAAACACCGCGGCCGACAACATCGGGAAAGCGGACAAAGGATTCACCACACATAAGTCGTTTGCGGAAAGCAATTTCCTAAGAGGACTGGCAAGCACGATAACGAGCGGAAACATGAGTTTCTCCACATACGTGTCATATCGACACACCGATGCAACCCTCTCGGCAGACAAGACGTCCATAACATCAATGAAAAACGACGGTTTACACCGCACCATGCTGGAGAAAAACAAAAAAGGCATCGTCGGGAGTCTCGAATACGGAGGTAACGTCGGATGGGAAGGAAAACGGACAAGACTATCCGCCACATTAGCCATCACCCACATCGACATTCCACTAAGACCAAGACACGACACAAGAGCCACACTGTACAAGACATACGACGCCGAAGGAAAGGACTTCGCCGCCGCCAGCCTCTCATACACATTCAGGCAACAACACCTGGTGTTCCAAGGGGAGAGCGGAACGAGCCTCTCAGGCTCATTTGGCACCCTCAACAGCATGCAATGGAGCCCGAACAATCTGAACAGGATAACGGTCATTCAGAGATACTACGGATATCGCCTGGTGACCATAAGAGGGAACTGCTTCAGTGAGAACAATAAACCGCAAAACGAGAGCGGAGTGTTCACCGAATGGCTCACCACTACCATACCCAACGTGCGACTGACAACGCACTTGGACGTTTTCTATTTTCCATGGCTGAAGCATCAGGTAAGCGGAAGCTCGTACGGATACGAGGGAGAGCTGAAGGCTCTGTTCTCGGGAGTAAGAAAGACGGACCTGGAAGTAATACTGAGAATAAAAGGTAAGCAGAAGGACCTCACCATATCGACGAAAGGAGGTGAAGCGACCACACTCGCCTCACACACGAAAAGTGACATACGGGCACAAGCCGCCTTCCGCCCCAACGACAGACTCTCAGTGAAGTCAACGTTATCTCTCAACATAAGCAGCTTCGGAGGAGAGACAAACAAGGGATTTTGTGTGTCAGCAACAACGAAGTGGAGCAACGTAAGCGACAAGGTCTGGCTAAGCGCCTTTGTCGCCTACTTCGACACTGACTCATACGAGACACGCACCTATCGCTACGAGCCAACAACGACATACTCCAACGGATTGTCATCTTTCTTCGACAATGGACTGAGAATTGTTTTGATGGCAACATACGCCCCGTCAAAGAGACTCACGTGCACAATAAGAGCCTCACACACAAAATACATGGACAAGCAAAGCATTGGCAGCGGCAACGACCTGGTGGCCGCCAGCCACAAAGAAGACGTGCAGGCCCAAATACGATGGCGTTTCTGACTGCCAAACCACACATAATCGTAAAAAGTACTTCGTCAATTGACGTAAAACAGAGAATTATCATTATCTTTGTGCCTCGTTGACAGAAAGAAAACAAAAATACGATATACAAGAAATGAAAGAATTAGTCGTTAGTGGAATACGCCCGACGGGCAACCTCCACCTTGGCAACTACTATGGAGCCGTACAGAGTTTCGTGAAAATGCAAGATGATTACAACTGTATGTACTTCATAGCCGACTGGCACTCTCTGACTACACACCCGAAGCCAGAGGACATCCAACAGTCAGCCAGAACTATTCTCGCGGAATATCTGGCATGCGGTATCGACCCGGAAAAGTCTACCATCTATATCCAGAGCGACGTGCGCGAGACATTGGAGCTTTACTTATACCTTAACATGAACTGCTACCTCGGTGAGCTGGAGCGTGTGACGACATTCAAGGAGAAAGCGCGCAAGCAGCCTGACAACGTGAACGCAGGACTGCTCACTTACCCAACGCTGATGGCAGCAGACATCCTGCAGCACCGCGCCGCTAAGGTACCAGTAGGAAAAGACCAGGAGCAAAACATGGAAATGGCAAGAAAGTGCGCCAGACGCTTCAACAACATCTACGGTGTTGAGTTTTTCCCAGAGCCTCAGAATTTCTATTTCGGTGACCACGCCATAAAAATACCGGGACTGGACGGCTCAGGCAAAATGGGCAAGAGCGAAGGTAACTGCATCTACCTGTTCGAAGATCCTAAGTCAATCGAGAAGAAGGTGAAAAGAGCCGTAACAGACTCCGGACCTACTGAGCCTAACTCCGAGAAGCCGGAAGTGATACAGAACCTCTTCACGCTCATGGAGATTGCGTCAAGCAAAGAAACATACGACTACTTCAACGAGAAGTGGAACGACATGAGCATCAGATACGGTGACATGAAGAAGCAGTTGGCGCAGGATATCATCGCCACGATAGCTCCGATCCGCGAACGCATCATGGAGTTCTCTTCAAACAAAGAGCTGCTCGACAAGGTGGCCAAGCAAGGAGCCGACAGAGCAAGAGAGAGCGCAGCAAAAACCTTGGAGGAGGTTCGTAAGATTATAGGCTTCAAGGTATACTAACAAGACAGATAACTCACAAACAACAAAGATGACGGACGAAGCAATCTTCGTCCGTCATCTTTGTTTTACACACCTTCCCCACATCATCTGACAAACTTTTCAACGATAACATCCCCTCTATATTCCTCAGTCCACGCACACTATACGACAGAACCATCACCTTATACATATTATATATACACACAAAAAAAAGACAGCAATAAATTGCTGTCTTTGTAGCGCCTACGAGAATCGAACTCGTGTTCCATGCGTGAGAGGCATGTGTCCTAGCCGCTAGACGAAAGCGCCATATCATGTACATTTTCCAATCAAGTAGCGCCTACGAGAATCGAACTCGTGTTCCATGCGTGAGAGGCATGTGTCCTAGCCGCTAGACGAAAGCGCCATACTTGATTACATCTCAGAAGATTCAGTTGCGGAAGGAGGGGGATTCGAACCCCCGGTACGGTAACCCGTACGTCAGTTTAGCAAACTGGTGGTTTCAGCCACTCACCCATCCTTCCAAAACCGAGGGTTTCATCAGATTCCGCTCTTTTAAGTTCAACCTTTAAGCAGGCGTCCCTCTCAAAAGCGATGCAAAGGTACGAACTTTTTTTTTTCGCACAAACTTTTTCGGATATTTTTTATAACTTTGCAAAAAAAAAGATGATTTTTCACCTGTTATGAGTGATTTACACAGAAAAATACGTGAAAACCGCTATGGTTTGGTAAAAATACCGAGTTTCTCCGACTCACGAGGTTCCCTATCCATTTCTGAGAGTCAAAACCTCCCGTTTGAGATAAAAAGAGTATTCTGGATCTATGAGATAGGCGAAGGGAAGACACGCGGTGGTCACGCCCATAGCACTTGTCAAGAAATAGTATTCGCTATCAGCGGCAGTTTCGACATCTTCATCGACAACGGCAAAGAGCAGCAAACGTTTCACATCGACAAGCCGGACACTGGTATCTATATAGGAGCAAACGTATGGTGCGAGCTGAGCAACTTCTCCGAAGGCACCGTATGCGTGGCACTGGCATCTGAACCATACAACTCAAAAGGCTACATTAACGACAAAGATGAATTTAACAAGGTATTCAGCAAGTGACCAGGACAGATGGGACTCATTCGTGAGAGACAGCAAGAACGGCACTTTCATCATTGACAGACGCTTCATGGACTACCACTCTGACAGGTTCAAGGACTGTTCACTGCTTTTCCATGACGGCAATAAAGTTGTGGCCGTACTGCCGGCTAACATAAGCGAGGACGGCAAGACGCTATACTCACACCAGGGGTTGACCTACGGAGGCCTGATCATGAGTAAGGACATCTCGCAAGACAAAGTGCTGGAATGCTTCGACCTGATGAAGAACTACTGTCTGTCAGAACTTGGAGTAGATACTCTCCTGTACAAGCCCATACCATATATATATAATAGTATACCGAGCGACGAGCCTTTGTACGCATTGTTCAGACACAACGCCAAGCTCATAGCCCGAGGCGTGTCACAATGTATAGACACACACCATCGCATTCCACTCACGGAGTCACGCAAGAGTGGACTGAGGAAAGCCGAGAGAAACACCGTGACGATACATGAGACAAAGGACTACCACGCATTCTGGAGCATATTGAGTGACGTTCTAACGAGACTGCACGGCGCAAAGCCGGTACACAGCGCAGAAGAGATAGACCTTTTGTCAAACAGATTTCCTGGCAGCATAAGACTTTACGGAGCATATCTCCCCGACGGTACGATGGCTGCGGGAGCCTGGGTGTTCATCTGCGGAGAGACATTACACACACAATATCTGGCCGCCACTGACGAGGGAAAGAGATGCGGTGCCCAGGACAAACTGATAGACACCATCATATCACTCCACGAGAGAGACACCAAACACTTCGACTTCGGAGTGTCAACAGAGGACGGGGGGCACATCCTGAACTCCGGGCTGACGTTCCAGAAAGAGGGCTTCGGCGGACGGGGCGTGTGCTACGACTGCTGGCGCATCGACTGGAACGAAGAAAAGAACGAATAAAACGGCAACGTATAACAATCTCACAACATAACAATGCACACTAAAGAAGAGAAAATGATGGCCTTCGGCAGACTGCTGGATGTCATGAACGACTTAAGAGAGAAATGTCCTTGGGACAGGAAACAGACGAACGAGTCACTCAGGCCAAACACCATAGAAGAGACCTTTGAGTTGTGCGACGCTTTGATTAAGAACGACGAGCTGAACATATGCAAGGAGCTGGGAGACGTGCTTCTGCACATCGTGTTCTACTCCAAGATCGGAGAGGAAAAAGGCAGTTTCGACATCGCTGACGTCTGCGACAAGCTTTGCGACAAGCTTATATTCCGGCACCCTCACGTCTACGGTGACGCCAAAGCCAAGGATGTCGGAGAGGTGCTGCAGACATGGGAGCAGATCAAACTGAAGGAGAAAGATGGCAATAAGACAGTGCTCAGCGGAGTGCCAGACGCACTTCCATCACTCATCAAGGCATACCGCATACAAGACAAGGTACGCAACGTGGGGTTCGACTGGGCGGAACGCAGAGACGTGTGGAACAAGGTGAAAGAGGAGATCACGGAGTTCGAGGCGGAGATTGAGGACATGTATAACAATGCGGACGACGAGGAGAGCAAGAAAAAAGCGAAAGACAAAGCCACCAAGGAGTTCGGCGACATCATGTTCAGCCTCATCAACGCAGCCCGACTCTACAAGATTAACCCGGACAACGCACTGGAGCACACGAACCAGAAGTTCACAAGACGATTCAACTACGTCGAGCAAAAAGCCAAGGAGCAAGGACAAGAGCTGAAAGACATGACACTGGAACAGATGGACAAGCTCTGGGACGAGGCAAAGACCGTAGTCGGATGACATCACCGTGGGACTCAGCCAACACACGGACGTCACACATCATAGCGAGAGAGGCCGCACATACACTCAGACATGACGACGGTGGTTCTCCAGCTTACAAAAAGAGAGACACTAACCCGCAAACCAAATCGGTTCATCGGGTAAGTGTCTTTTTATTATTCCCTCATATGACGCATTCTCAATCAGAACAATCCTTTCGGCTTACGCTTTCTCGCCTCCTCCAGCGAGACCACGTCACGTTTGTCAGTCATCATCTCAGTGCGCAGCCCGTCATACTTCTTGTTCACCGACGCCACATACTCATCCTTAGTCTCCGGGTTCAGCACCCGTGCTGACGCCAGCACGTTCTGGGCCGCGTCCTTCATCCAGAGCACCGGTCCGCTATACACTGGAGCAATCTTCAGCGCCGTATGCAGCTCACTCGTCGTAGCTCCGCCTATCATGATCGGAATCCGCAGTCCGCGTCTTTCCAGCTCACGCGCCACATTGACCATCTCCTCCAACGACGGAGTGATGAGACCCGACAAGCCGATAATATCAACGTTCTCCGACACGGCGCGGTTCACGATATCCTCCGCCGGCACCATGACTCCGAGGTCTATCACGTCATAGTTATTACAAGCGAGGATCACCCCGACAATATTCTTTCCTATGTCATGCACGTCACCCTTGACAGTCGCCAGCAACACCTTACCGGCCTTTCTGGCGTCGTTCGCCCTGCTCGCCTCTATCAGCGGCTGTAAGATACCCACAGCCTTCTTCATCGTTCTCGCAGTCTTGACCACCTGGGGCAGGAACATCTTACCCGCTCCGAAGAGTTCACCCACCACATTCATGGAGTCCATCAACGGTCCCTCAATTATCTTCACCGGGTCACCATACTCCTTGACAGCCTCATCCAAGTCCGTCTCAAGGCAATCCCCCACACCTTTCACCATGGCATACTCCAGCCTCTGGGCCAAGGTGCCGTCACGCCAAGAGTCTTTCTTCTGCGCTTCCCCGCCCTGCGCCTCTTTCTCCGCCTCCTTCTCCGCCTTCACGCGGTCAGCGACCTCTATGAGACGTTCCGTGGCGTCCGGATCCGTGTTCAGCAAGACATCATCGATAGCCTTAAGTATATCATCCGGGATCTCAGAGTAAAGAACCTGAGTGGCAGGATTGACGATACCCATATCCTGCCCCTTATCTATCGTGTGATAAAGAAACACGGCGTGCATCGCCTCACGAATATAATTATTACCTCTGAAAGAGAAAGAGAGGTTACTCATTCCTCCACTCACGTGAGCTCCCGGCAAGTTAGTGCGTATCCACTCCGTGGAGCGTATAAAGTCGATGCCGTATGAGTTATGCTCCTCAATACCCGTGGCGACCGCCAAGACGTTAGGATCGAAGATGATGTCGAGCGGGTTGAGTCCGACCTCATCCACGAGAATGCGATACGCCCTTTCACAGATCTGTATCTTCCTCTCATACGTCGTCGCCTGTCCCTCCTCATCGAACGCCATTACCACGACAGCGGCTCCTAGCCTTCTCACCTCCTCGGCGTGAGCCCTGAACACCTCCTCACCTTCTTTAAGTGAGATGGAGTTGACCACCGGCTTACCCTGCACACACTTCAGTCCAGCTCTTATGACCGACCAGTCACTGGAGTCAATCATCACAGGGACCTTAGAGATGTCCGGGTCTGACATCATGAGATTGAGGAATGTGGTCATCTCTTCCTTGGCGTCAAGCAGTCCGTCATCCATATTCACGTCGAGCACCAGTGCTCCGTCTTCCACCTGCTTACGCGCGATAGACAACGCCTCGTCATATTTCTTCTCGTTGATCAGCCTCAGGAACTTACGCGAGCCCGCCACGTTACACCTCTCTCCCACGTTGACGAAACGTAACTCCGGAGTGAGCTGAAGAAGCTCCAGTCCGGAGAGCCACAGATAAGAAGGTTTAGCCACTGGCACGTGTCCGCGTTTACCTGCGATGAGTGACGGATAACGGGCGATGAATTCATCCGTCGTACCGCAACATCCTCCGACAATATTCACCAGACCGTCATCAATAAGCTCGCTGACCTCATCCGCCATCATGTCGGGAGTCTGATCATACAGTCCGAGAGAGTTAGGCAGTCCCGCGTTAGGATGCACACTGATATAATACGGGGCCTTCTCCGCCAGCAGACGCACGAACGGCTTCAGCTGTCTCGCTCCGAACGAGCAGTTCAGACCGACCGAGAAGATGTCAGCATGCTGCACGCTGGCGAGGAAAGCCTCAAGTGTCTGTCCAGAGAGCGTTCTTCCTGCCACGTCACTGATGGTGACACTCAGCATAAGAGGCACGGTGCGCCCAGTAACCCGCATAGCGTCCTCCGCCGCGTAGATCGCCGCCTTGACGTTGAGCGTGTCAAAGATAGTCTCACACAACAAAGCGTCAACGCCGCCGTCCAGCAACGCCGTCATCTGCTCCAGGTAGGCATCCGCCAACTCATCAAACGTCAGCGTTCGCAAAGCCGGGTTGTTGACATCCGGAGAGAGAGAGCACGTCTTGTTCGTCGGTCCGACGTCACCGAGCACAAACCTCGGCTTGTCCGGATTGCGTGACGTGTACTCGTCAGCTATCTCACGAGCCAGTCTCGCCGCCGCGAGATTTATCTCACGACAACAATCCTCCACACCATAGTCGGCCATAGAGATGCGTTGAGCCGAGAATGTGTTCGTGGTTATCATGTCAGCTCCCGCGTCAAGATAACGCCTATGTATGTCACGTATCACGTCCGGACGCGTCATCGACAACACGTCGTTGTTTCCAGCCATGATACCAGGCTCGTTCTTAAACACCTCCCCCCTGAAATCCGCCTCATCTAGCCCATAGGACTGTATCATCGTTCCCATGGCGCCATCAAGCACGAGGATACGCTCATTTATCACCTCGGACAACTTCATACTTCTATCTGCTTATAAAAGAATTACATTTCGCATGCTCTCCTGTCGCCCATCCGACGTCGTCAGTCATGTTCGGACCTCCGTCGAGACATGCGGCAGAGCCACAGTCCACGCCGTGGCACACCCACTCGACACGCAGCGGCAACAGTAAGACGCTGTAAGAAACAACTAAAAACCGTGGCTCACCGAGTCACCACACCAGGCAGGCTAACGCTTGAAGGCTCTTGCCATCTCACGCTTGTCCTCCTTCTCTTTCAAGCTCTGACGCTTGTCGTATTCCTTTTTACCCTTTGCCAAAGCCACCACCACCTTAGCCAGTCCCTTGTCATTAATAAACATACGGGCAGGCACAATGGTGTAACCCGGTGACTTGATGTCAGCCGCCAGGTTCCTCAACTCCTTCTTGTTCAGAAGGAGCTTACGCTCACGTCGTTCCACATGATTATTATACGAGCCTTCCATATACTGAGACACGTACATATTCTTAAGCCACAGCTCGCCATTGTTGAAATAGCAGAACGTGTCCACCAGACTCGCCTTTCCCTTACGTATGCTCTTAATCTCCGTACCCGTAAGCACAATACCCGCCGTGTACGTGTCTATGAACTCATAGTCGAAAGTGGCTCTCTTGTTTTTTATATTGACAGCCGGCTGCTTATTATCATTCTTTTTCGCCATCAGAACTCCTCAATATTATCTATAACATACTTTGCCACGGCAGGAGTAGACTCTTCCTGATAGTCGTCCAGGAACTCGTCACCGTAGTCATTAAGCGTCTCCAACTGCTCATACAGCGCCATGAACTCCTCATCACTCATCTCCGCCTCAAGCTCATCCTTATGCCTGTGATACTCTGAGCGTACGTCGAACAGCAGCTTGGACAAATCACGCATGCCCCACTCTTTTTTCAACACCACCGGGAACGGGCCCTCAAGCACGTATCCAGCGTATCCGTTGACAATCAGCTGCAGAAAACCGCCCTCCATGACCTCGTCTTTCAAGTAACGGTAAGCCAGCAAGGTGTGCTGAGAAGTGTTCAGCGCGTCCATGTTATCTGCCGTCAACGAACCTCCGACATGACCCAGGTATAAGTCCGTGACATAGTCAATAAACTGCGACGGAGTACACTCTGCGTACCTCCTCATCGCATCATCCTTATCTATATGATATCTATCCATCTTATTCTTTACGCCTCCACTTCCTCAAGTCCGTCAGGCTATGTAATGTCACTCATGACAGTCAGCGGAACTACTGCAGCGAAGCTCTCATTCTGTTTTTTATACGCGAATATACAAATTGTTAGCCAAACACACTATGCGTATTGTGTTTTTTAGGCAGTGTCACATCCTATTGTATGCGGTGCGACGCACTAGAGGACACCTATTATGTATATACAGACGTCTTCTTATCACCCAGCTCGATGACTTCCAGGTCACGTATCTGGTCACCGTCTATGACAAAGCGCACCAACGTCCTCACTTTATGGAAACCGTACTTGCCGGCAGCGCCCGGATTGATATGCAGACAGCCCAACGTCTTGTCGTACATCACCTTGAGCAAATGAGAATGACCGCTAATGAAAAGCTTGGGAGGACGAACGAAGAGCATACCTCGCACCGACGGGTCATAACGGCCGGGATAGCCGCCGATATGCTTCATTAGGACGTCCACATCCTCACACTTGAAACGTAACGTCTCCGAAAACTCTCGTCTGATGTCATGTGAGTCTATGTTACCGAAGACAGCTCGCACCGGAGCAATCTCTGACAGTTTATCCGTCACGTCCAGTGTGCCTATGTCGCCGGCATGCCATATCTCGTCACAGTCCTCGAAGTATTTCCTGTACTTCTCATCCCAACAAGAGTGGGTGTCGGATAATAGTCCAATCTTTTTCATGTTCTCACTCAAACGTTATATTTGTAAGACAATTCACGCGCCAAACCGTATTGATTTGACTCTCTGTCACACATGCATCATGCACATCCCAGCTTACTCCATACAAGCACATCATACCATGATGTTCGGATCTGCATCTTTGTCACTAACGCGAAGATAGTCAAAATAAAAAGAACAATAGCCGTCCGCCATACTTTTTCTCATGACACATCAATACGTTACACGGCAGGAAGAGAACAATGACCATGTTACGACTAGCTATCCACACTCATGGATGAAGGAAGACAAAACAATGTGAGGGACAATGTCAGTAAGCATGACAAACTCAAAAAACACCTTAACGTAAATCATGAGCACAGGTGGAATAACGGACAATTTGGCTGATAACGAAATTTCCCATGCCTATTTTTTGATATTTTTGAGTAACTTTGTAAGATTTCGTAGGATTTCTTTGTATAAAGGCAGTTTGGGAGATTGAGGATACTGAGGGTTACGGATAAGAGACCGTTCTAATCTCCTTGTTCTGCTATAAATTGCATCAAAGAACACCCGATGACGAGCCACCAGCCGTTTTTGTGACTCGACATCGGGTAAAAAGGTATATTATTTTTCTGAAACGGCCAAATTCTGGTTTCAAAATGTTCTGAAC
>CALCEL010000101.1 GCA_937900485.1 uncultured Prevotellaceae bacterium | reverse complement strand
CATGACGTTCCGCGCGCCGGGACAATCGAGGGAGGCGTCATCAGCCCCAACCGCTGTCATTCTGAGGAAGTGTGAGATACGGACTCACGGTCGAGGCATATCTAAAAGACAACATAACACATGATGAACAAATTCGCAGAACGCACCAAACTCAACCTTGCAGAGGTCAACGATGAGGTGCTCAAGGAGTGGGACGACGAGGACGTGTTCCATAAAAGTATGTCTGAACGAGAGGGATGCCCTTCGTTCATCTTTTTTGAGGGTCCGCCATCAGCTAACGGACATCCAGGAATACACCACGTGATGGGACGTTCAATCAAGGACACATTCTGCCGTTACAAGACCATGAGAGGATTCCAGGTCAAGCGCAAGGCTGGATGGGACACTCACGGACTGCCAGTGGAGCTCTCCGTGGAGAAAGATCTCGGCATAACAAAAGAGGACATCGGCAAGACAATATCCATCGAGGACTACAACCTGCGATGCCGTAAAAACGTCATGATGTATACAAGTGAATGGACCGACCTGAGTCACCGCATGGGTTACTGGGTTGACTTGGAGCATCCATACATCACTTACGACAACAAGTACATTGAGACACTCTGGTACTTGCTCAAGGAGCTTTACAAGAAGAATCTCCTTTACAAGGGATACACTATCCAGCCATACTCTCCGGCGGCGGGAACAGGACTGTCCTCACATGAGCTTAACCAGCCTGGCTGCTACCGCGACGTGAAGGACACTACGGTGACAGGAATATTCAAGATGACGACTCCTAAGCCTGAGATGCAGGAATGGGGTCAGGCAGCATTCGTGGCATGGACGACAACGCCTTGGACGCTGGCATCAAACACCGCGCTGTGCGTCGGTCCTAACATCGACTACGTGGCGGCACAGACATTCAACCCGTACAACGGCGACAAGCTGACCATCGTCATCGCCGAGGCACGTCTGAAGGTTTACTGCGCCGGCGAAGAGCTGAAGACACTCGAGGAGATGGAGGCTCTTGATATAAATAAGGTGGACGGCAAGAAACTGCCTTACCGTATTGTCGGAAGATACAAGGGCTCAGACCTTGTCGGCATGAAGTATGAGCAACTCATGCCATGGGTGAAGCCATGCGAGAAAGTCAACGACCTGTCTGCCCAGTTCATCAAGGATTACGCCGACAAACACAACGACAAGGTGTTCACATACGGTCCTGACACATTCGTGGAGATAGAGGAGCAGGCATTTCGTGTCATTGCCGGAGACTACGTGACGACAGAGGACGGTACGGGTATTGTACACATCGCTCCGACATTCGGTGCCGATGACGCCAAGGTGGCAAAAGACGCGCAGATACCTGGTCTCTACATGATCAACAAACTCGGTGAGACAAGACCAATGGTCGACATGACAGGAAAGTATTATGTCACTGAGGATTTGGCTGAGCCTTTCGTAACGTCATGCGTGAACAGTGAGCTGTACGGCATACACGCGGGCGACTACGTCAAAAACGCTTACGCTCCGAAATATAATGAGGGCGGCAAATACGACGCCGACGCGGCTGCGAAGAACGATGACCTGAACGTCATCATCTGTCTCGAGATGAAGAAAAGCGGAACAGCGTTCAAGATTGAGAAGCACGTCCACAACTACCCACACTGCTGGCGTACGGACAAGCCAGTGCTCTATTACCCTCTCGACTCTTGGTTCATCCGCTCCACAGCAAAGAAAGAGCGTATGGTGGAGCTGAATAAGAACATCAACTGGAAACCAGAGACAATAGGAACAGGACGCTTCGGAAAGTGGCTCGAGAACCTTAACGACTGGAACCTCTCACGCTCCCGTTATTGGGGCACACCTCTTCCTATATGGAGAAACCGCGACACGCGCGAAGAAATCTGCATAGGCAGTGTGGAAGAGCTGTATAACGAGATAGAGAAAGCGGTGGATTCCGGCATCATGCAGTCCAACCCTCTCAAGGAGAGAGGATTCGTACCTGGAGACATGAGTCAGGAGAACTACGACAAGATAGACTTACACCGCCCTTATGTCGACGACATCAAACTCGTCAGCGCCACAGGCAACGTGCTCACACGCGAGACAGACCTCATCGATGTCTGGTTCGACTCCGGAGCAATGCCATACGCGCAGATACACTATCCGTTCGAGAACAAGGAAATACTCGACAACAGAAGTGTTTATCCGGCAGACTTCATCGCAGAGGGTGTGGACCAGACACGCGGATGGTTCTTCACGCTGCACGCCATCGCCACAATGGTGTTTGACTCCGTAGCGTATAAGACAGTCATCTCTAACGGACTCGTGCTCGACAAGAACGGAATAAAGATGTCTAAGCGACTGGGTAACGTCATCAACCCGTTCGACTGTATCAAGCAATACGGTACGGACGCCGTGCGCTGGTACATGATCACCAACTCACAGCCATGGGACGACCTTAAGTTCGACCCGGCAGGAGTGGCAGAGGTCACCAGAACATTCTTCGGAAAATTGTTCCAGACATATAGCTTCTTCACACTCTACGCTAACGTGGACGGATTCGACTACAGCCAAGAAGATGTGCCAGTCTCTGAAAGACCGGAGATAGACAGATGGGTTCTCTCCGAGCTCAACTCACTCGTGAAGAAAGTCAATGAGTGCTACGACAACTACGACGCCACAAACGCAGGCCAGATGATACAGACATTTGTCATCGACAATCTGTCCAACTGGTACGTGCGCCTGAGCAAGAAACGCTACTGGGGCAGCGACATGAACGCCGACAAGCTCAGCGCTTATCAGACATTGTACACATGTCTTGAGACAATCGCTTATCTCATCGCACCGATAGCTCCATTCTACAGCGACAGACTGTTCAAGGACCTGAACGCGGTGACAAGAAAGCACACCGAGAAGTCTATACACCTGTCTATGTTCCCACAGGCAGACGAGTCACTGATCGACAAGAAGTTGGAGACACAGATGGAGCTGGCACAAAAGATCACGTCTATGGTCTTATCAATACGTAAGACAGAGAAAATCGCCGTGAAACAGCCGCTCGGGACACTCTCCATCCCTGTGCAGAACAAGGAGATGCGTGAGAACATAGAGAAGTTCATGCAGCTCATCCTCGATGAGGTTAACGTCAAGCAGATGCAGTTCATAGAGAACGGCGCCGGAATGCTCGTCAAGAAGGTGAAATGTAACTTCCGTGTCATGGGTAAGAAGTTCGGCAAGTCAATGAAAGCCGTAAGCAGCGCCGTCGATGAGATGACTCAGGAACAGATCAGCCAGTTGGAGTCTGACGCGAAAATAACACTTCAGGCCGACGGACAGTCTTACGTCATCGAACGTGACGATGTCGAGATCATTAGCGAGGACATACCAGGATGGAGCGTGGCAAACGAGGGATCTGTGACAGTAGCTCTTGACATCACTATAACTCCTGAGCTCAAGAATGAGGGTAACGCCAGAAAACTCATCAAGCAGATACAGACACTGAGAAAGTCAACAGGATTAGAGATAACGGACAGAATCAAGGTAGTTGTGTCAGAGTGCGCCGAGACAAAAGCCATCCTTGATACCTTCAAGAATCATATCGCCTCCCAAGTTCTGGCAAACGCCATCACATTGGGAGACAACGATGGCGAAGAGTATGACTTCGATGACTTCAAAGCAAAGATAAATGTCACAAAGGACTAAATTCATTATCTCCATCGCAATATTCATTTCTGTACTTGTCATTGACCAGCTCATAAAGGTCAATGTCAAGACAGGAATGTTTTTAGGTGAAAGGATTGAGATCACATCATGGTTCCAACTGGTGTTTGTCGAAAACAACGGAATGGCGTTCGGAATGGAGTTATGGGGTGGAAAACTGGTGCTCACCCTGTTCCGCATCGTCGCCATAGCCTTTATCGGATGGATAATATACAATGACATCCGAAAAGATAAACCTATCGGATACATAGTATGTGTGTCACTCATAATGGCCGGAGCGGCAGGCAATATCATAGACTGTCTCTTCTATGGACTGATATTCAACAATCCGCCATTCCCGCAAGTGGCACAGTTAGTGGAGTACGGAACAGGATACGGGGACTTCCTCTACGGAAAAGTGGTGGACATGTTTTACTTTCCTCTCATAGAATGGGACATGCCTGACATTAAGGCACTGCCCTACGCGGGTGAGCACTGCGTGTTCTTCAGCCCAGTCTTCAACTTCGCTGACTCCGCCATATCGGTAGGCATCGTGGCACTGTTGATTTTCTATCATAATCTCGTAAACGATTATTTCAAATAAACACCACACACGTAATTATATAGTGAGGAGATTTCCGCTTTTCATATTAATACTGGCGGTGGTCTGTGCCTGCGAGAACAGACCTGATAATGTCATGCCAAAAGACAAGATGGAAGACGTGCTGTACGACTACCATCTGGCTCAGGGCATAATCAACGACATGAACACCACCGACAGAAAGAACAACAGCCAGAAATACATCAACTCCGTGTTCAAGAAACACGGGATCACACAGGCGGAGTTTGACACCTCTCTTGTGTGGTACAACAAGAACACCGACAAGCTGCATGACATCTACAAGAATCTGAAAAAAAGATTTGACGATCTGAACAAAGAGCTACAGCTTCAAAACGGTAACAATGACATGATGGCTATGTTCACGACTGGTGGAGACACATCGGACATCTGGGGCTCAAAGAAAATCATCGTGTTGCGTGACAACGTGATACAACGAAGGGAAAGTTTCACGATAGTGTCGGACACAAGTTTCCATAAAGGTGACACCTATTTGCTGATGTGCAAGCTCAACATGATTGTCGAGAACAAGAACGAGCACAAGGAATGCGTGACGACAGGTCTCAACCTCACATACAAAGACGGTCTGAAAGTCGGAGTGACAAAACAGAACCATAACAGCGGTCAAATACAGATCACGCTGACGGCGGACCACTCCGGGGAGCTAAGACAGATCACAGGCTTCTTCTACTTCACAGGAAACAGCAACTACAGAAGCATTGCCGTTCTGGATGACATAAAGCTGATACGTATGCACAAACAGGAAGAGAAAACTGACACTGCCACGGTGGTCACCACAGAACCGGATGCGGAAGCCAAGATTGAGGACACCATACCTGCCGTTGACGAGAAAACGCTCAAGCCGCATCTTACACCGGAGCAGATTCACGCGATGGGAACCGGCAATAAGAAGATACAGATTAAGACGGCTCCAGACAAACGCACACCTAACCAGTATGGCAGAAGGAAAAGGTAATAACAACATATCAGGAAAAATAAGAAATGCGAAGAGTAGCAGCAAACATGGTATGTAAAAACGTCACAGAGTTTCACAAATATCATATTGTGGAACTCTGTGAACATATAGTGGTCAACCACTACGCGTTGACAGAGGAGCTAGACATGACGGAATGGCTGGGCGGAACGATACTCCTGGCAAACGTGAAAGACATAGACATAAATACCACGAAATCCGTCGAGGACTTCTACGAGAGCATCGCCTCATGTGAGAAGTCACCGTTTCTCTTCGCTTACCACACCCAAAAAGTGTTACCTTTTTCTACGAAACTCAGCACAGATGACAGCAGTGGCAATTGCCACATTAAGAGACTCTGACGTCTTTCTTCCCTCAGGATAGTTAGGAATCCTCAGACGCTCATTAACGTAAGAGGCAACGGCATCCGAGACACCCCTTCCTTCATTACCCATGATAATCACTCCCCTATCTTCCAACGTCTTATCATACACGTTCTCACCGTCGAGGAACGTGCCATACACGTTAACCGTCTCATCCAGCTCACGCAACTGTTCCACAAGATCCACATAATGAACCCTGACACGCGCCACAGCTCCCATCGTAGCCTGTACCGTCTTAGGGTTATATATATCAGCGCATCCCAACGAGCAATAAATATCCTCTATACCAAACCAGTCCGCCAACCTCACTATCGTACCGAGATTTCCGGGATTCTGCACGTCATCCAATGCCAAGCACAAACGTTCTGAGGCCGACACACTCATCGGCACATAATACTCTGGTTGTCTGAAGACAGCCAGCACCTGCTGGGGAGTCTCCAGAAAGCTGACCTTAACCAGCTCATCCTCCGTCACGATGTCACAAGCACACGTCTCCGGCAAATCCGCCGACAAGGCACTATGCCAACTCTCCACACATGCCACATACACACAATCCAACACCGCGAGAAGCTCCGCCACAAGTTTCGGTCCCTCAGCGACAAATACACCCTCATTACGTCTGTGCTTCTTCTGCTCAAGAGAATGTATATATTTAATTCTGTTTTTGCTAATCATGACGCAAAGTTAGGACATTATATCGTATTAACCGCAGACAGACTCTCTTTTTTGCGCTTCCGCCCGCAAAGTGCGCGCCAAACGGAAAAGCCCAATGAAGATTTGCTTATTCTACGAAAACATCGTACCTTTGGGCGCTTTTAATGTCATTTTGATGAGGTCGTCATTTTCACACATATCACTCATAATATTTATTCTGGCATTCTGCTCCTCATGCAGCGTAAACAGATTCATACCCGAGGAACAATATCTTCTGGAGGACGTGAACATCGTCTCCACCGACAATGGCAAGTCCGTCAAGGCTTATTCCTTGAAGAACTATATCAAACAGACACCTAACACAAAGATCTTCGGAATACGGTTTCCATTAAGGATTTATTGCGCCTCTGGGAAAAACGACAAGAAATGGCACAACAAGATGCTCAGAAAATTGGGCGAGGAGCCTGTGCTTTATGACGAGCAATCCGCCTCTCTGAGCGCAAGCGATATCACATTGGCCCTACGCAACGCCGGATACATGCAGGCCAACGTGGCCATCGACAAAAAAACGGATGGAAAGAGACTGCACCTCCGTTACGTAGTCAACACGAAAGAGAAGTATCACATACGACATGTGACACGCGAGATTGAGGATGCTGACATCAAGAGCATAATATGCGGAAAAGACACCAACGACTCAAAACTCTTCAACGGCGCTGATTTCAACATCAACACACTTAATGAGGAGAGAACACGCATAACCAATAAGCTGAGGTGTCAGGGATACTATAAGTTCACAAAACAAGACATCAGTTACACCGCAGACACCACAGCCGGAAGCACGTCCGTCGACGTCACCATTCACATACACCAACACTTGGACAACGGAAGGGCTCTGCCAGAAAGCCACAAGAGATACCACATCGGAGACATACGATTCCTTCTGGAGACAACACCTTACGATACCGTGTATGAGACGGAGACTTACAAGAACGTGGATTTCATTCACAAAGGAAGAAGACATTTCAGGAAGTCCATGCTCTTGTCGAACACGCAATTCAGGGAAGGACAACTGTACAACGACAAGTTTCTCAAGAACACATACACCAACTTCACGAGCCTGCCTGCCGTGTCATACTCTAACGTGAGACTGACCGAACGTCCGGGACGTGACACGCTGGACTGTGACATTATGGTGAACAGAGGCGACCCGTACCATACGGAAGCCTCACTCGAAGGCACCAACTCAGCCGGCGACCTTGGCGCCGCGACATCAGTGTCCCTACAGATTAAGAATGTTTTCAAAGGCTCAGAGACACTCACAGCCAAAGTCCGTGGAGCATACGAGTCCATAACCGGACTCGACGGCTACGACGGCAACTCATTCCTTGAGTTCGGCTACGAGACAAAACTGACCTTCCCGTCTTTTCTCCTTCCGTTCGTCAACAAAGACTGGGGAATGCTACACCACGCCAACTCGGAGATTGCCTTCCAATACAACCTGCAAAACAGACCGGAGTTCAACAGACGTGTGTTCACCGCCGCATGGAGATACAGATGGAGCAGCAAGAACCAAGGTATTCAGCACAAGTTTGACCTTCTCGAGGTTAACTACGTGTACATGCCATGGATCTCAAAAACGTTCAAAGAGCAATACCTGGACTCAATAGGAAAAACAAACGCGATCCTCAAGTATAACTACGAGAACTTGCTGATCACCAAAATGGGATACACCTATACCTATAACTCATTAGGCAACAGAGCCCAGACATACGGAGAGAACGCATACACGTTCAAATGGAACATCGAAACATCAGGCAACCTCCTGTTCCTTACCACGAAATCCATAAACGGGAAAAAGAACCATGACGGACAATACACCTTCTGCGGCATAGCGTACGCCCAGTACGTGAAAACAGACTTCGACTTCGCCAAGAGCATCAAACTGGACAAAAACAACTCTGTGGCGCTGCACATAGGAGGAGGAGTGGCATATCCGTACGGCAACTCCACGATACTGCCGTTCGAGAAGAGATATTTCTCCGGCGGCGCCAACAGCGTCAGAGGATGGTCCGTGCGTTCTCTAGGACCAGGTAAGTATAACGGCGTGGACAAAGGCATCAACTTCATAAACCAGTCGGGCGACGTGAAACTGGACATGAACGTCGAGTACCGCACCCACCTGTTCTGGAAACTTAACGGAGCATTCTATATTGACGGCGGTAACATCTGGACCATAAGAGAGTACGACGACCAGCCAGGCGGAGCGTTCAGGCTCAACACCTTCATACAGCAGATAGCCTTCAGCTACGGCCTGGGACTACGTATGAATCTCGACTTTTTCGTGCTGCGCTTCGACACGGGTATGAAGGCGGTGAACCCAGCCTTCAAGGGAAGATACCACTTCCCTATATACCATCCTAAGTTCTCACGTGACTTCGCCTTTCATTTCGCCGTGGGACTTCCCTTCTAAACAATCAGCGGAAACGATACAACAAACATAAACAATCTTATAATAACAATTTGCGACACCTATCTTAAAATAAGACTGGAATGACAACAAAATAACAGACATGTACACCACGGATAAAAATAAAGTCGTAAATTTGCAGAAGATAAGACTAAACAAAAACTAAATATGTATAGAACACATACCGCAGGAGAGCTGAGGCTCTCTGACGCAGGCAAAACAGTGACACTTGCCGGATGGGTGCAACGCACTCGCAAAATGGGAGCACTGACATTCGTTGACCTCCGCGACCGATACGGAATCACACAGCTCGTCTTCAACGAGGAGACGAACGCTGACTTGTGCGCGGAAGCTAACAAGCTCGGACGTGAATACGTTATCCAAGTGACAGGAGAGGTGGCTGAGCGCTACTCAAAAAACAATAACATACCAACAGGAGAGATTGAGATCAACGTGACAACACTGAACGTTCTCAACAAGTCAGTCACACCACCTTTCACCATCGAGGATGAGAGTGACGGTGGAGACGACATCAGGATGAAGTACAGATATCTTGACCTGAGACGTAACGCTGTCCGTAAGAACCTCGAGCTTCGCCACAGATTCTGCATCGAGGTACGCAACTATCTCTCAAATCTCGGGTTCCTCGAGGTGGAGACTCCTATGCTCATCGGCTCAACACCAGAAGGCGCGCGCGACTTCATCGTACCCTCAAGAATGAACCCGGGACAGTTCTACGCCCTGCCACAGTCTCCACAGACTCTGAAACAACTGCTAATGGTAGCCGGCTTCGACCGCTACTTCCAGATCGTCAAGTGCTTCCGCGACGAGGACCTGAGAGCAGACCGTCAGCCAGAGTTCACACAGATAGACTGTGAGATGTCATTCGTGACACAGGAAGACATCATACAGACCTTCGAGGGGATGGCAAAGCATCTCTTCAAGACACTGAGAGGAGTTGAAATCGAGGGCAACTTCCTTCGTCTGCCATGGATAGAGTGTATGAAGAGATTCGGTTCAGACAAACCAGACATGCGATTCGGCATGGAGTTCGTCGAGCTTATGGATGTGCTCAAGAAAGGCACGTTCGCCGTATTTGACGATGCCAAGTACATCGGCGGTATATGCGCCACAGGCTGCGCAAGCTACACAAGAAAGGACATCGACAAACTCACAGAATGGGTCAAGCGTCCTCAGATCGGCGCCAAGGGACTCGTCTATGCGAGAGTACAGGAGGACGGCAGCGTCAAGTCATCCGTGGACAAGTTCTACAC
>CALCEL010000100.1 GCA_937900485.1 uncultured Prevotellaceae bacterium | reverse complement strand
AAGGAAGTTTTGTTTTTGGGTCAATCATTAAGATAAGTCTTTCTTATTTTAATGGTAACAACTTCCTTCATTCTTTTGAAATTATTTAGGACACTATTGCTTTACAATACCTTTATAAAGTGAAACGATACTTTATTAGAAGAGATATAATGTTATATATTCTAAAATCTATAATTATTATTTGTTGTAAGCCGAACTTTTTGTTACATTTGCGTGTTTATTTATGTGGTGGATTATGGCTTGACCGTAAGTTGTGCTGATGATTTTAATATGTAAAATATAATTTTTATGGAAAAGAAAAATTACATCATTCCTGAATCTAACATGTCTGAGAAAAGACTGAGAGCAAATATTCTTGCAGGCAGTAATGTCGGTTTTGGCGAACCTGCGGTGCCAGACGCTAAGGAGCGTGTGACTGTTCCTCCTGTCAACAGAGGCAGTTTTGATTGAAATAATTATACGATATAGATTGATGAATAAGAAATTCTATGAACGTCCTGTGATGAAAGTCACTGCGCCGTCTTTGAGATGTAGTCTTCTCGCTGGAAGTTATCAGGGAGTTAAGACTTACGTCAATCCCGTTCAAAGTGGAATGTCGCCTCTTGCGGATGGTGATGTCGTGCCGGTTGAGGGTGGTGACTCTAAGTCTTTTGACGCCCCGTTAAGATTTTGATGTTTAATATTTAATTTTACTATTATAATGGCACTTTTTGATCAGATATCAAAGGATATTGTTGAAGCGATGAAAGCCAAGGATGCTGTTCGCCGTGATACTCTTCGCAATGTTAAGAAGTATTTCCTTGAGGCAAAGACTGCTCCTGGCAGTAATGACGAGTTGTCTGACGCTGACGCTTTGAAGATTTTACAGAAGCTTGCTAAGCAGGGTCGTGAGTCGGCTGATATTTTCAACGGCCAGGGTCGTGCAGACCTTGCTGAGGCGGAGTTGGCGCAGGTTAAGGTTATTGAGGCTTATCTTCCTAAGCAGATGTCTGAGGCGGAGCTTGAGGATGCTCTTAAAGCCATCGTTGCGGAGCTGGGAGTCACTAACCCTTCAGAGATGGGTAAGGTGATGGGAGTGGCTACTAAGAAGCTTGCAGGTCAGGCTGACGGTCGTGCCATCAGCGCTTGTGTTAAGAAGATCTTGTCATGACAAGTTTTTTTAACTTATGATATAAAAAGATTTTACATTTCGTTTTCATAGTACTTCCGCTCCGATGTGTGTCGTTGGAGCGGATTTTTTAACCCTTTTTCTGACGTCTATGAGTAGCCTGTTCACATACTTATCCATTTTACTCCAGTTTTTTATGTTTCACCGTAAATGTCTGCTCGTCCTGTGTTCATTTTTCGTGTTGTCAGGCTGTGACCGTGCTAAGATGCGTACTGACTATGTGCCGGAAGAGTTCACGTATGAGCTGGAGATGTGCTACACTCCGATAAAAGATCAGGGGCGCAGTGAGTTGTGCTGGGTCTATTCCATGCTCGCGGTGCTTGAGTCTGACCATATAGCGGAAGGTGACTCCATCGAGTTGTCAGCGGATTATATTGGTCGTGTGTTTTTAGAGGAGACTTTCCGTGACTACTATCAGTCTGGAGGCACTACTTGCGCAGACTTGAGAGGCGTGGGCCCGATGACCATTGAGTTGGTCCGTCGTTATGGTGCTTTGTCACTCACGTCATACAGAGCCGGTCGTCCAGTCAATTGGTTTCGTCTGAAAAGTTATGTTATGGATGTTGCGGACAGGTATATGAGAGAGGGTAGGAGCCTGACAGAGTTCTCGGATACCATGTCGCTGGTACTTGACAAGACTTTTGGCTCCATACCTGATTCGGTCGAAGTGGGTGGACGTTTGGTTACCCCATTGGACTATGGAGCGTCCCTTGTTGGAGACCGTCATTTCGTCACCTTGATGTGTGACAGCAGACACAGACGTGGCAAAGATGTTGACCCGAAACTGAAGGATAACCGTTATGGCTTGTTGGCAGATAATGTGTCGGATGATATTCTGGTTAGCAAGATGATAGAGTCGTTGAGCAGCGGTCATGCAGTGATGTGGGAGGGAGGTCCTAATGATAACCATGCCGTGGCGGTTATCGGTTATGGTCATGACAAGTATGGTGAAAAGTATTTCGTGGCGAAGAACTCGTGGGGCGTGGATAATCCGACCAAAGGGCTTTACTATATAGAAGAGTCTTATGTGAGGCGACACACATCTCTTGTAGTCTTTCAAGAAGACTAAGTGATTTAAAATGTAGGGGCATGGCAGAATAATCTGTCATGCCCCTGAACTTTATTGGTCGATTGTCTAAAATTTCAATCTTGTGTCAATTATACGATGCCCTGAGCCATCATAGCCTTAGCCACCTTCATGAATCCGGCAACGTTAGCACCCTTGACATAGTTGACATAGCCGTCAGCCTCTGTACCGTACTTAACACAGTTCTCGTGGATGTTCTCCATGATCCAGAGGAGCTTAGCGTCAACTTCCTCAGCTGTCCAAGAGAGACGCTCTGAGTTCTGTGACATCTCAAGACCAGATACAGACACACCACCGGCGTTAGAAGCCTTACCTGGAGAGTAAAGGATCTTAGCCTCCTGGAATACGCGGATAGCGCCTGGAGTGGATGGCATGTTAGCACCCTCAGCCACAGCGATTACGCCGTTAGCCACGAGAGCCTTGGCAGCCTCCTCGTTGAGCTCGTTTTGAGTAGCACATGGGAGAGCGATGTCAGCCTTCTCGAACCAAGGCTTAGCACCCTCTACGTACTTAGCGTTAGGATACTTGTCAACATACTCTTTGATACGTCCACGGTAAACGTTCTTCAACTCCATGATGTAGTCGAGCTTAGCGCGGTCGATACCCTCTGGATCGTAGATGTAACCGTTTGAGTCAGACATTGTCATTGGTATACCACCGAGCTGGAGAACCTTCTCTGCAGCGTACTGTGCCACGTTACCTGCACCAGAGATGAGCACCTTCTTGCCCTCAATCTTGTCGTTCTTAGTCTTGAGCATAGCGCGGAGGAAGTATACTGTACCGTAACCTGTAGCCTCAGGGCGGATGAGTGATCCACCGAACTCGATGCCCTTACCAGTGAGAACACCTGAATATTCGCGAGTGAGTTTCTTGTACATACCGAACATGTAACCTACCTCACGTCCGCCTACGCCGATATCACCTGCTGGCACGTCAACATCCGGACCGATGTGACGACCGAGCTCGAGCATGAAGGCCTGGCAGAAACGCATAACCTCAGCGTTTGACTTACCACGTGGAGAGAAGTCAGAACCTCCCTTGCCACCACCCATTGGAAGAGTAGTGAGTGAGTTCTTGAAAGTCTGCTCGAATGCGAGGAACTTAAGGATTCCGAGGTTCACAGAGCTGTGGAAACGTATACCGCCTTTGTAAGGACCGATAGCGTTGTTGTGCTGGATACGGTAACCCATGTTTGTCTGAATCTGACCTTTGTCGTCCATCCAAGTCACACGGAACTGATATACGCGGTCTGGAATACAGAGGCGCTCGATGAGGTTAACCTTGTCGAACTCTGGGTGTTTGTTGTACTCTTCCTCAATTGTACCGAGGACTTCTTCTACAGCCTGATGATACTCTGGCTCATTTGGAAAACGACGCTTGAGGTCTTCCAATACTTTTTTTGCGTCCATTCAGATTTTCTTTTGGTTTATTATTAATTTAAAAATCTCTCTCGTATTTTGTGTTTTGTGTTCTTACGCTTGCCGTTCGGTATGTCTAAATCTTACCGCCTCGGTCTTTGCGTGTCTTTGTTTTTAATTTTCGATGACAAAGGTATGATTTTATAATGAAATCATCAAAAAAAGTAACAAAAAAACATCGTTTTGCCTTATTTTTTTTCTTTTTTATATAAAAATCGTGTTTTTGACTATGTTTTGAGGCGAAAAATAGGGTTTGCGTGGTTTTTTGTTATGACAGGAAATGCTGTTGATGATGTCACGGGGTGTATTTTGCTACTTTCGAGAGTTGATATTTGACACGACGGCTGGCGTCTGTCTGTCTCTCCAGTCTGTCTTTTTAATACTTTTGACATATGTGATGATACTTTTACTGTATATATAAAATAGGTGTAGGCTGATGAATGTTTACTCACAAATAATTTCTACATTTGCAGCCATAACCGAAATTTAATTTTGTTTTATGAGGAGAATATTTACTTTGCTTTCTTTTGGTCTGTTGGCGATGAGCTCAATGGCTCAGACGGACGTGACCAAGTATTTCTTGTCAAACTACGGGTTTGACAGTGACTTTGACTATGACTCGAACTCTACGGCTTCTGTGGCTCAGGAGATCAAGGAGATTGACGGTTGGACACCTGACCTGAGCGCCACATACACCATCACCGGTGTGTATGAGTTCGGCTTCAAAGGCTCGTTCAACGGAGCCGTGGTACCTGCAGCCGGTTATGACGGTGAGGCTGGAGGCTGTCTTGCTCTCTCTACAGGATGGAATCAGACCTTCAACTACTATCAGACGGTGACTCTTCCTGCCGGTACATACACTCTGAAGGTGCCTACATATAACGGAAGCTCTCTCACCGCCGCCACTTCAACAGTGGCATGGATACCGACAAGCGGAACAAAGGTGACATCTTCCGTCACTTCTTACCCTACGATGAGCTGGACTCTCGATCAGATTACGTTCACTCTGGACGCTATGACAACGGGTAAAATTCAGATCGGTATGGTGGCTACTTCTGGTGGCTCTGCCAACTCTGCCAAGTTGTGTATTGACTATGTGCAGCTCCTCGTCGAGAATATGGCTGTGGACAAGTCGTCTCTTCAGGCTGCTATCACCAGCGCTAATGATTATTACGGCGCTGGTAACGGTAATGGAGCGGCAGCTCTCAAGTCTGCCATCGACGCTGCTCAGGCTGTGGCAGACGACTCTTCTGTCGACATGGTGTCGGTGCTCGAAGCCACAATTGCACTCAACGAGGCTATAGAAACGTACAGAAAGCAGAACGTGAGCGAGGATAATCCTCTTGACTGCACTTCATACATCGTGAATGCTTCGTTCGAGGACGGCACAAACGGTTGGACGGTGTCTGACCTCGCCTCACAGACTAACAACTCGTTTACTAAGAAGGCTGGCGCTACTTATCTCGAGAAATGGACTGCGTCGGGCTCCGTAGGCAATGGTTCTGTGAAGCAGACGATAACAAATCTTCCAAACGGAAAGTATATTCTCACCGTAGGAGCGCAGAACTACTCACAGGCTTCAACAAGCAAGAAGAATACTGGTGCGTATATCTATGCCGGAGATCAGCAGACGACAGTGTATACGCCGGATGACTATTCTGTCAAGTTCACTTGTATCTCAGGACAGGTGGAGATAGGATACGTGGCTGAGGGGGCTACGGGTAACTGGATCGCTGTCGACAACTTCCGTCTTTACCTTATCGGTGAGATGACTGATGCCGCTCTCATCGAGGAACTGACACGTAAGGTAGGCGTTGCCTCCGCACTCCAGTCGTCTATGATGTCTTCTGTGGCAGCCAGTGCTTTGCAGAACGCCATAGATGCGGCCAACAATGTTATCAGCGGCACAAATGAGTACTCGTCATCTGTTTCTCTTGCTCTTGACGTGGCTGTGGAGCAGGCTGAGTCAAGTATAGCTGAGTATGCAGCCCTGCAGACTGTCATCACGGCAAGTGAGGCTGAGTACGACGCTTCTAAGAATGAGGCGGAGGAATTCCTTGCGGCAATAGCTCAGGCTAAGTCTCTCGTGGCTGACAGCTCAGCGTCTTCTGAGGACCTCGCCGCTGGAGTGACTGCGTTGGAGAAGGCTACTCTCGCTTTCCATATCGCTAACGCCACTGCGGGAACAGGTGTCGCTCCTAATGTGACTGTCACTAACTCTTATGCGCTGACAGGAGCTACGGAGGCTCTCATCCGCGCCACGACAACAGGCAGCAACATCCTTGAGAGGGGTGTATGCTGGAGCACTGAGCATAATCCTACGGTGCTCGACGAGAGAACAACGAAGAACTTCAATCTTAATGGATATATCTTCCATATCAAGGATCTTGAGCCTGCTACTGTTTATTATGTTCGTCCGTACGTGATGAATAAGACTTACACGGTGGCTTATGGCGATGAGATAAAGATTATAACTCACCCTTACGGTACTTGTACGTGGTCATGGGACGGTGGCGCACCTACAGACGACGCTAACGACCGGTGTAGTACTGCCATGGAGCAGACAATCGAATATTTCAACCAGTGGACAGGTGTCAACGGATTCTATCTCTCAGGACACTACGGCGTTTCCACTCCGACTGCGGACTGCTCGTACGGCGGTTGGATGCGTATCGGACCAAATTCTTCTTATCAGGCCATAGGTACTGTCTTGCATGAGACAGGACACGGTGTGGGTGTCGGTACACATTGGCGTTGGTATAGTTGTTCTGACACAAGAGCAAATGTCACATACGGTAAATGGCTTGGACGTGAGGCGAACAAGGTTCTTCATTTCCTTGAGAACAACTATAATGAGTCAATGTATCTGACAGGTGACGGTGTTCATGGCTGGGGCCAGAATGCGTCTTACGACTGGTTTGTCAATGGTGCTGACAAGGATAAGCATTATGAGCTCCAGTATATCGGAGGATGTTGCCTGCTCTATGGCTTGTTCATCGATGGTCTGTGTCCTACAAGCAGCTACTCAAACGGTATCTCCGGATATACATATAACTTTGACTCTGACAAGAAGTATTACCTTATGAGTAAGGACACTGACCGCGGATTGGGTACCAGCCTGGTTTATCAGCGTACCAACTCTGCTCTGGCTTGGCGCCCAATGCTCACCAATGAGGAGATCTCTGACTCTGCGGCTTGGTATATCGAGTATGAGCCGACGAAGGGTTACTATATGTTCAGAAATGCGATGTCAGGACGTTATCTCTCACATGCTGCCGGCACGTCGGCTGTGACTGCTACATCTCTGGCAAGCGGTAAGTCTCCTTCTGCCAACGAATACTTCCAGCTGATGCCGGACCGTACTGACGTTACCGTGGGTGTAGGCACTAACACCGTGAAGACTAACGGATATTGGTTTACATGGGCTGACGGATCTACAGATAAGGCGATGACCTCTGGAGCTATTGTGTCAATTTGGGGTTACGGCACTATGTCGTCTACCACATTCAACTATAGCGACACAGCCACAAAACAGCAGTGGATTATCATCTCTGAGGATGAGCTGGAGGCGTACCAGAATGCGGCTGTGGCTACTGGTATAGCTGACATCTCTGTGGATGACACTAACTTAAACGGTGACGCTAACGTGGTTGGTATCTACACTGTCGGTGGTACTAAGCTTCAGTCTACTCAGAAGGGAATGAATATTATTCTTTATTCTGACGGAACAAGCAAGAAGATTTTCGTGGAGTAATGTCATCTCGTCGTCCTCATTTGTCAGCACTGACTGATGAGTGGCGATGACATATATAATGAGTAATCCCCATTCAGACTCTCGTGGTCTGAACGGGGATTACTCGTTGTCTTTGTTGTTGTCCTGTCTCTCCGCTACTTTCTGTTCTTGAAGTCCTCCTCGGTGAGGAATGACACCTTATTTATAAGTAGTATCTCCTTGGCTGTCTCGCATGGGTCTGCGCGGAACACCAGCACTCCTTTGTCTTTCCATACGAAAGAGTACATGTACAGGATACTGATGTCCTTTGATGACAACAGGCTGACTATGTTGGCGGCTCGTCCAGGCTCGTCGTCAATGCTTACTGCTATGACGTCGGCGAGTTGCACGTTGATGCCCGCCTCTTTCAGTATGAGGTAGGCCTGGGCCGGAGAGTCACACAGGACTCTGTAGATACCATAGTCTTTGGTGTCTGCTATGGTGGACGCTATGATCTGTATGTTCGCTTTGCTCAGGAGGTCAAGCACCTTGATGAGTGTGCCTCCTTTATTCTCAATGAATATGGACAATTGTTTTATGGTCATAATTCCAATGTGTTATTGTTTGACGTTGAGCGCACTCCGTTTGTTCTTACCACGAAGTGACGCCTTTAGTGCTGTCGCTTGATCACTGGTATACCTTTCTCTTGTCGATGACACGTACAGCCTTGCCCTCGCTGACTGGCAGTGAGCCTTTAGGCACGAGTTTGACGTGTGGAGTCAGCAGAATCTCGTCTTTCAACTTGCGTTGTATGTCTTTCTCCAGCTTGAGCAGTCTCTGGAAGTCGTCAGTGAACAGCTCCTCCAGCTCCACCTCAACGGTCATGTTGTCGTTGTCGTCGTCAGTGGTGAGCGTGATGAGATAGTTGGATGCCAGCTCCTTGAATTGCATGAGAATCTTCTCAATCTGTATCGGGAAGATGTTGACACCTCTTAACACCATCATGTCGTCTGAGCGTCCGCGCATGCGGTCGAGTCGTATGTGATTACGTCCGCAAGGACATGAGTGACCGAGTACTCTCGTCAGGTCGCGGGTGCGATATCGCAACAGTGGCATTGCCTCTCTGTTCAGTGTGGTGAGTACCAATTCTCCTATCTCGCCGTCCGGCACTGGCTCCAGTGTCTCCGGGTCGACAATCTCCACAATGTAATAGTCTTCCCAAAAGTGTAGTCCGTTTTGTTCCTTGCACTCGAATCCCACTCCCGGTCCGCACATCTCAGACATACCGAAAGAGTTATACGCCTTGACGCCCAGCATGTCTTCTATACGCTTGCGCTGTTCTTCGGAGTGTGGCTCGGCGCCTATGGCAAGCACCTTGAGTTTGGTGTCTTTCCTTGGATCGATGCCGCTTTCTTTCATCACCTCATAGAGTCTTGTGACATATGACGGAACGGCGTGCACCGCTGTGGTTCCGAAGTCGGTCATGAACTTTATCTGACGTAATGAGTTGCCGGCTGCGGCAGGTATGGTGAGCATACCGAGTCGCTCCGCTCCGTACTGGAAACCGAGTCCGCCGGTGAACATACCATATCCGCTTGAGTTTTGGAACACGTCGTCAGGTCTCAGTCCTACCATCCAGAGGTTGCGCGCCACTTGGTTGGCCCATTCGTCCAGGTCTTTCTGCGTATGCAGAATGACGGTAGGGTTGCCTGTCGTGCCTGATGAGCTGTGCAGACGAACGCATTGTCTCAATGGGACACTCGCCATACCAAACGGATAGGTGTCACGCAGGTCCTGCTTAGTGGTGAATGGTATTTTTCTCAAGTCCTCCAGCGACTGTATGTCATCGGGTTTCAGTCCGGCCTCTTCAAATCGTTTCTTGTAGAATGGTGATTTCATGCACTGCCTGACCGTTGACTGCAGGCGCTCCAGTTGAAGATCCCTGATGTCGTCAATGGACATGGTCTCATACTGGGGGTGTAAATAGTTCGAATTATCGTCCATATCAGTTTTGATTGGTCTCCGACATGTGTCTGTGTGATACACGTCGGAGTAAGGTAAAAGGTTGTTGATTATTATTTGCTATGGTCTGCGTTGAACTGTCTCATCCTCTCCTCCAAGACTGGGTAGAGCTCGTCTCTCATCCTTGACGTACAGGCGCGCACTCCGTGCTGAAGGCTTCCTGTCGTGTCGAGGTTGATACTTGACACACCGTAGTGTATAAGCTCTGTAACTAACTCGCCGCCTGTCAGTCCAGGGTAGGAGAGGGAGAAGAAGAAGCCGTCGCCAATCTCTTCCTCAACGTCGCGGGGATAGGTGATCTGGAATCCGTTGTCACAGAAAATCTTTTTCATCTTCTTGGCGCGTATGGCATATTCTTTTGTGTCCTCAACGAAGTTAATCTTACCTTCGCATGACAGACGTAGCATCTCGGCGTAGCCGTATTGTGTTGAGGCTGTGCATCCTGACGTTATCATATATTGTATGGACGCTATGAATGTTGGGCCGAAGACTCCTGTGTCATGGTATCTCTCCGCCAGCGCAGGGAATTGTCTGTCGAACAGTTTGTCGCTGATGCAGACAAGTGCCATGCGTTGTCCGGCGTAAGAGAAGATCTTAGAACTTGACAGCATCAGTATGTAGTTGTCTGTGTAACGTGCCACGGTGCGCACGTAAGGTGCGGAGTAAGGATGTGACAGGTCACGTCTGTTGTCCATGGCGAAGTATGCGAGGTCCTCCATGATAATCACGTCATGCTTTGTGGCAAGTTCACCTATGATGCTTAGCTCACTCTCCTCGAGACTGATCCATGCCGGGTTGTTAGGATTGCTGTATATTATCGCGGCTATGTCGCCGTCCTTCAGCTCGTCCTCCAGTTTGTCACGTAGCTTGTCGCCGCGGTAAGGGTAAATGTCGAACTCTCTCCATTCTATTCCGAGAATGCGCAGCTGGCTTTTCTGTATCGGGAATCCCGGATCGATGAACAATACCTTGTTCTTAGACGGGTCACGCTGACAGCATGCGATGAAGGCTCCGAAGCTGCCGGCCACACTTCCCACTGTTGGGATGCATGCCCTCGGACTTACGTCGACGTTGATGAATGCTTTTACAAACTCGCTGGCGGCCTCTTTCAACTCAGCCACTCCGGCGGCTGCCGGGTACTGACTGCCGACTCCGACGTCGAGGGCTCTTTTCTCTGCCTCCACACCGTATTTGTTGGCTGGAAGACCAGGACTACCTTGGTCCATGCGTATGAATGGTATTCCTGTTTTCTGTTCCAGATATTGAGCGACTAAAAGGGTCTCTCCGATTGTCGCGTGTGAGAGGTCCGCCACGTGATTCACGGTGGCGGCCTCTTTTACTAATTCTTCTGAGAAAATTTTCACGGTAGTAGTCTCTAATCGTTATACAAGATACGTTTGTCTGTAACGTGCTTTGCCTTGCCGGTAGAACGCATGATGGATCCCGGCTCCTTGATATGTATGTTCGGCTTGATGCCCACCAGACTGACGATGCGGTCGTACAACGGTTTGATGTACGGCATCTGTTTTGATGGGTTCGGGCTGAAGAACTCTTCTCTGAGCTCCACGTCGAGGTCGAAGCTGTCCTCGTTGTCTTTTCTGTCCACTGTGATGTAATATTGTGGTGTGAAGACAGGGAACTCGGTGAGCACTGTCTCGATCTGTGACGGGAACACGTTCACGCCTCGTACGATGAGCATGTCGTCTGAACGTCCGAGTATCTTGTCCATGCGTACCATGGTACGGCCGCACTTACATGGCTCGTAGATGAGACGTGTGAGGTCTCGTGTGCGATAGCGAAGGATTGGCATTGCCTCCTTGCACAATGACGTGAACACCAACTCACCGCACTCGCCCGGAGCGCATGGCTCAAGAGTGTCTGGGTTGATAATCTCCGGGAAGAACATGTCCTCCCACAAGTGTGTGCCGTTCTGACACTCACACTCGCCACCGACTCCAGGTCCAGACATCTCCGTCAGTCCGTAGATGTCGTATGCTTTGATGTTGAGCTTCCTCTCCAACTCTCTTCTCATTCCCTCTGTCCATGGCTCAGCTCCGAAGAATCCGACGCGTAGCTTGAGGTCGCCGATTTTCACGTCAGACTTCTCAATAACCTCCGCAAGGTGTAAGGCGTAGGATGGTGTGCATGCCAAAGCTGTGGAGCCGAAGTCTTTCATGAGCATAATCTGTTTAGATGAGTTGCCGGCTGAGGTCGGCAGCTGTATGGCACCTCTGGTGTGAGCACCCTCATGCACTCCCAGTCCCCCTGTGAACAGTCCGTATCCGTATGCCACCTGTACCACGTCGCCTGGTCCCACGTTACCTACTGCCATGACTCTGGCCACTCCCTCACTCCAATTGGCTATGTCGTTATCTGTGTATGTGTCAACGACAGGCTTTCCCGTCGTTCCGCTTGAGGCGTGTATTCGGCGTATCTTACTCATCGGTACGGCCTGCAGCCCGAAAGGATACTCGTCGCGGAGGTCTGTCTTACATGTGAAAGGTAGTTTCACTATGTCATCTATACTCTTGATATCCTCAGGCTTGACGCCTTTCTCGTCCATCTTTTTCTTATAGAAAGGAACGTTATCATAGCATATCTTCACTTGCTTAACCAAACGCTCACTTTGCAGTTTTCGCATGTCCTCTCTTGGCATGCACTCTATTCCAGGATTATGAATCATGGGTTTCTGATATATGAAATTTTGCCCCGCATGCGACACCGTCCGTCATACGGAATGTGACACATTGGGGCAATACGTTAATTATTTCACTTCGTTGACACCTGCGTCGAACGCTTTGAGGTTGGAGTCAACAATAGCTTGTCCTTTTCTTGCGAACACTACCTTTATCGCCTCTCGCAACTGGTCTACGGTGACGATTTCAATGAATGGGGCAGCCATTCCGAGAAGCACCATGTTAGCGCCTCTCAGGTTACCCGTCTCATGGGCTATCTTGTCGATGTCAACCTTAACCACGTGTGGCAGATTGTCCAACTCTGCCATCAACTCACCCTCGTCAGGATAGTTTGGTATGTTGATGAATGGCTTGCTGCTTGTCACTATAGTACCGTCTGCGGCGAGGTATGGCAGGTAACGCAGTGACTCCATCGGCTCCATGCTTATCACCACATCGGTCTTGCCCAGTGAGATGAGGTCTGAGTAGATGGTCTCTGTTGACAGACGTAGGTTAGACTGTACGTCACCGCCTCTCTGACTCATTCCGTGCACTTCTGCCTGCTTGAGGTTGAGTCCTGCCTCTGTGGCTGCCTCACCGATAACTGTGGCGATGGATAGAATGCCTTGTCCACCGACGCCACAGAGTATAATGTCTTTTTTCATTTCTTTGCCTCCTTTGCTTTTTTTGCTTCACGAAGGTGTCTCTGCAGTGTCTGCATGCACTCGCGTCTCGGTATGATGACGCTGACCCCTTTATATTCTATCTCTTCTCTTATCACCTTGGTGATTTCTTCCATGTTCTTAGGTAATGGAACGACCACACGCACGTGTTCCGGCTCAACACCGATTCCAAGGCATATCGCCTCGTATTTGTTGGTGCCGGCACTGTCTTGGCCTCCTGTCATTCCTGTCGTGAGATTGTCAGATATGACTACAGTGATATTGCTCTTGTCGTTGACGGCGTCGAGCAGTCCCGTCATTCCTGAGTGTGTGAACGTGGAGTCTCCGATGATTGCTACGGCTGGGAATAAGCCGGCGTCTGCGGCACCCTTGGCCATCGTGATGCTGGCACCCATGTCAACGCAGCTTGCCAGTGCTTTGAAAGGCGGCAGCGCTCCGAGTGTGTAGCATCCTATGTCACCGAAGATTCTGTAGTCTGGATATTCGCTCAATACCTTGTTGAGTGCTGTGTATACATCGCGGTGTCCACATCCCTGGCATAACTGCGGTGGACGTCCGGCGAGGTTCTTGGCGTCTGAGAAGGCTGAGCCTGTGCTCTTGCCGAGTGCCTTCGCCACGTTGTCCGGTGTCAGCTCTCCAGTACGAGGAAGGTCACCAGTCAGACGACCTTTGATGTCGTAGTTGGCTCCGAGTATGCCTGCCACCTGCTCCTCAACGACAGGCTGACCATCCTCAACGACAATCACAGCGTCGTTCTCAGCGGCAAGTGCCTTTATCTTGTCTGTTGGTAATGGGTACTGTGACACCTTAACAATGTTGGCATCGTCTCCAACGGCTTCTTTGACGTAGTTGTATGCTATACCGCAGGCAATGATACCAAGCTTGTTGGCACCGCCTTTTTCCACCTTATTATATATGGACTTATTGGCGGCCTCCATCATGGCAGATTGCTTCTCCAACAACTCCGCGTACTTCTTGCGTGCTATACCTGGAAGAAGAACCCAACTCTCTTGGGCCGGAACAAGTGGATTCTCGTCTTTCTGTTTGCCGACGGCCACCGCGGCGCGTGAATGGGCGAGACGAGTGACTACCCTCAGCACAACTGGCTCCTTGAGTCTCTCGGAGAGTTCAAAAGCGTCGCTCACCATGTCGTATGCCTCTTGTTGGTTGCTTGGCTCAAAGACTGGCACCATGGCAAACTTGGCATAGAACCTGGAGTCCTGCTCGTTTTGGCTTGAGTGCATTGACGGGTCGTCAGCGGCCAACACGATGAGACCTCCGTTGACGCCAGTTATGGCACTGTTTACAAACGCGTCAGCACACACGTTCATTCCTACGTGCTTCATGCACACCAAGGCGCGTTTGCCTGCGTAGGACATACCTAAAGCCGCCTCCATGGCGGTTTTCTCATTCGTGCACCATCTGCTGTGTATGCCGCGTTCCTTAGCGACAGCATCGGCTTGAATGAATTCTGTTATCTCTGTTGACGGGGTGCCGGGATAAGCGTATACGCCGCTCAGACCAGCATGAATAGCACCGAGAGCTATTGCCTCGTCACCAAGAAGTAGTTTCTTTTCCATTATCTTTTATTTGATGTTTTTCAATATTCTGTCATCAAGAATTACATAATCTAATCGCAAAGATACTGAAACATTTGTTATACATCAAAGAAAATACCTTAAATTTGAATAATTTTAATTATATGTCCTGTGTGGCTTTTAATTGGAGCAAAACATCTCCTATACTGTAACAAATCGTAAGTTTTTGTATGTGATAGCCACTTTGATATCGTATTTGTATTGTCCAGTTTTATTTATATCGACATGTTCTGTTTTAATGAGTATTTGTGTCAATTTGTGATATAAATAATTCTTTTTTTGAGTTTTTGTAAACGTGATAGTGTGTGATATTAGAGAAATAGTTACTTTTGCGCTATCTAATATTCAACTATAACCTTTATGATAATCAAAATTACTTTAGTAATCTTATTTTTCGCTCTCATGGTCGGGGTGGGTCTGTACTCAAGAAGACAGGCTGGCTCAGTAGAGGGCTTTGTTCTTGGTGGTCGTTCTGTCGGTCCGTGGCTTACTGCCTTCGCTTATGGTACCAGTTATTTCTCTGCGGTGGTGTTTGTGGGATATGCTGGTCAGTTTGGATGGAAATATGGCTTGTCGAGTACTTGGATTGGCGTTGGCAACGCTATCATAGGCAGTCTTTTGGCTTGGCTAGTACTCGGTAGACGTACTAAGCTCATGACGCAGCATATTAACTCGTGTACAATGCCAGACTTTTTCGGCACGCGTTATAGAAGTGTACGTCTGCGCGTGGTGGCAAGTATCATAGCTTTCGTGTTTCTCATACCTTACACCGCAGGTGTGTATAAAGGTATATCAACGTTATTTGAGATGGGCTTTGGTATTCCTTATGAGTATTGTGTTGTCCTGATGGCCGTCCTGACAGCTGTATACGTTATTCTTGGAGGATACAAGGCGACTGCCATCAATGACTTCATACAGGGAATTATTATGTTGTTTGGTATTGTGGTGGTGATTTTCGCTGTTTTGAACACACAAGGTGGTTTGTGCGCGGCAGTGGAGAAACTGGCTGCAATCCCTTCCGATGATGACGTCTCTGTGAATGGATGTTTCGCTGCTCTGTTCGGACCTGATCCCTGGAATTTGTTGGGCGTTATTGTTTTGACGTCGTTGGGCACGTGGGGACTGCCTCAGATGGTCGGTAAGTTTTACAGCATCACAGATGAGAATGCTATCAAGCGTGGCACGGTGATATCCACAGCGTTTGCATTGATAGTGTCAGGCGGTTGTTATTTTCTTGGAGGCTTTGGACGTCTGTTCGGCATGCCGCCTGTTCTCGCCAATGGTAAACTGGATTTCGATGCTATAGTACCTTCTATGTTGGAGACGTTGCCTGATGCTCTGATAGCGCTCGTCGTACTCCTTGTCCTCTCAGCGTCAATGTCTACTCTTGCATCACTTGTACTTACGTCAAGTTCAACGATGACATTGGACATCATTTATCGTGACAAAAAATCAGAGTCGGACGAAGTGGTGGATGGTGAGATTGATGACATGGTAAGTGAGAGAATAGAGAAGAGGAAGGTGATTGTTATGCGTACACTCATCGTATTCTTTATCGCTCTGTCTCTGCTCATTGCACTTAATCCACCTACTTTCATAGCTCAGCTTATGGGAATCAGCTGGGGGGCGCTCGCTGGTGCCTTTCTCGCTCCGTTTGCATTAGGATTATACTGGAAGGGAGTTACTAATCCGTCTGTGTGGGCATGTTTCGTGTGGGGTGTGGGAATCACTGTGTTTAACATGCTGGCGGGAAACCCTATTAACCCGATTAACTGTGGCGCAATAGCTATGTTGGGAGGTTTTGTGGTTGTGCCAGTGGTCAGCTTGTTAACTCCTGCTTTACCACGGGAGAAAGTGGATGCTATATTTGAGTGTTACAAAAAGTAAGAAGAGATGTCATGAATAAAATAAGAAAAACTTTGCTCGTCTTTTGTTGCGCAATAATGCCGTTTGTCTCTCATGCTCAGGTTTATACTCTTACTGATGATGATTTTTGCTTTACTTTGAGTGGTGATAGCATACCATTACGCATACTGGAGAGTGGGAGAGTGATTGTTGACCTTTTCGGGAATAAAAAGAAAGCAGATATTGATTATCTTGCGTCCAGAATTGAATTGCATGGCTATGCGCAGGGTGGTTATGAATATAATAATCAGGAATATAACTCTGACAGGGGTAACTCGTTTAATATGAAACGAGTGTTGTTCTGGTCTAAGGCGAAAGTGACGGATCGGTGGTCTTTCTTGTTCATGCATGACTTCAAGTCGGTGGTTCAGGAATTCTATACGGACTATAGGGTTAGCCGTGACAACAGCTTGTCGTTCAGACTTGGTCAGTTCAAGAACTCTTACTCAATGGAGAATCCTATGTCGCCAGCAAAGACTGAGCTGGTGGAGTCGTACTCACAGGGGGTGATTTACCTTGCAGGCTGTGGCTCTGATCCTCTTTATGGCATACAGTACGGAAGAGACTTGGGATTGATGGCTTATGGTGACCTTTTCAATAGCCATTTCCATTATGAGGTGGCGTTGATGAATGGACAAGGCATCAATATCAATGACAAGAACAATAATAAGGATGTGATACTTAAGGTGGAATACAGACCATCGAAGGATTTCCGTGTAGTGGCTACCGGACAGAAAGGTACGGGACATGCTGTTAAGTCTTCTGTGTATTGTCCTGATATCAACGTGGATGAGGATTATACACGTGACCGCATCTCTTTTGGAGCAGAGTATAACGCTTATTCATTCTCTATGCGTGCAGAGTATCTGGCTGGAAAAGATGGCGATACTGGTAGTAGAGGATGGTATGCCACGTTCTGTAAGTCTCTTACTGACAAATTGGATGTTATAGGCTCGTATGACTACTTCAACTATAATACTACTCTTGGATATGATCAGACTAACGCCACTTTAGGACTGCAGTACTGGGTCTATCCTAAGTGCAGGTTTCAGGCACAGTATACTCGTTGTTTCGTGGATGACGCAATGCCGGCGACTGTGGCTATTGGAGGTGGAAAAGACTTTAATAGGGTTCAATGTCAGGTACAGGTGTGTTTTTGACATGACATGATAGTGTGCCTGTCACATTCTCTTTTCCGATGTAAATACTTTCACATTCTAAATATTACTTGTAAATTCGCGCATGATACCTGTTGGTGTGTCAGATGGTGAGTTGACTGTGATGATGATTATGGAGTGTTCACCACTTGGTGTTTTTTGCGAGTTTTATTTACACTGAATAAACATGATGTGTGTGCCGTGTATTTCGGGACACGATAAATTATAGTTATGAGGATAAGTCTTTTGCAAACAGATATAGTGTGGGGTGACCCGTCTGCCAACCAGGTAAAGGCTGGTGAGATGTTGAAGTCTTTGCCCAAGTCAGATGTGTATGTCTTACCGGAGATGTTCTCCACAGGCTTTGCCACTCAGCCTGAGGGACTGGCGGAGGAGGATGGGTCGTCTCTGAGATGGATGAAGGTGATGGCTGCAAACCTTGATGCCGCAATCGCCGGTAGTGTGGCCACGTGTGTCGTGACAGATGGTAAGAAGTCGTACCATAACCGTTTTTATTTCGTCAAACCTGATGGAACATGTGAGTACTATGACAAGCATCATTTGTTCACATACGGAGGTGAGCATCATCGTTTCACACCAGGCGAAAAGAAGGTGGTAGTGGAGTTCCGTGGTGTGCGTTTCCTGCTACAGGTTTGTTATGACATGCGTTTCCCAGTCTTTGCGCGTAATAACGATGTGACGCCATACGACGTGGCGTTGTATGTGGGCAGCTGGCCTACAAGCCGTATTGACGCATGGACTGTTCTCGCACATGCCAGGGCAATCGAGAACCAGTGTTACGTGGCTGCAGTTGACAGGGTGGGTACTGACCCTTCATGTGAGTATTGTGGAGGCACAATGCTCATTGACGCTTACGGAAAGACGGTGGCGGAGTGTGAGCGTGATAAGGAGTGTGGCATAACTGCAGACATTGATATGGAAACTCTCGCCGAGTTCAGACGTAAGTTCCCTGTGCTTAATGACGCTGATTGATTATTACGAGTGTGTCAAGATACGTGGGAACGGGTATGGCACATGAAGTGAAGATATAAGTACGAGAGCCAATGTTTGTAGGCTCTGTCAATAATGATGAAATGGATATGAAGGATTCACTGATTATTGTATCCGGAGGAATGGACTCCGTGACTATGATGTATGAGTATGCCGACAGCATTGCTTTGGCTGTAAGCTTTGATTACGGCAGTAACCATAATGCTAAGGAGATAGCGTTTGCCAAGATGCATTGTGAGCGTTTGTCAATACGTCACCTCGTGATACCATTAGCGTTTATGGGACAATACTTTAAGTCGTCACTTCTTGAGGGAGCTGACGCCATACCAGAGGGACATTACACTGCAGAGAACATGAAGAGTACGGTAGTGCCATTCAGAAACGGTATTATGCTTAGCGTGGCGTGCGGACTTGCGGAAAGTAATGGTCTGAAAAAGGTTTTGATAGCCAATCATGGAGGTGATCACACTATTTATCCTGACTGTCGACCAGAGTTTATTGACTCTATGTCAAAGGCTATGACGCTCGGTACAGACACTGCTGTTGAGGTGTTTGCTCCTTATACAACTATAACTAAGTCGGATATTGCGAGACATGGTAAGTTGTTACACATCAACTATGCTGAGACGTGGTCTTGTTATAAAGGTGGTGACAAGCATTGTGGCAAGTGCGGCACATGTGTCGAGCGTAAAGAAGCTTTGCGAGATGCTGGTATTGAGGATTTGACGGAGTATGATGATTGACTGTGTGCGGCGTGATTCGCCGGCAGATGATATGTCGTGTCTGTTTTACACGACTCTGTCGGTGAGAATGACAGGTGTGGATTTGTGTTTTTATTGAACCATTGATATATGAGATTCTTTTTATACGCTGGGGCTCTCTTACTGTCTCTCTTTTCTGTGTCTGTTTGTGATGCCCAGAAGAGGAAAGTGACGTTAGAGGATGCCATCAGTTCTTATCGTTTTATGCTAGTCAACAGACCAGCTGAGATGAGATGGGTCAGCTCGGGAGGTGCGGACATGCCATATGAGGCGGCCAAGGATGAGAAATGTGACGACTATGACCAGGTGAATGCTGACAGTACATATGCCTTGTTGTTCACCAATACGCGCAAGGTGTGGCGTTATAATACACGTGGCGACTATTATCTGGTGAGTTTGAAGGATGGCCAAAAACGTAAGCTAGGAAAATGTTTCCAGCCATCATCGTTGATGTTCTGTAAGTTCTCTCCTGACGGGAAGAAGGTGGCCTATGTCAGTGGTAATAATGTGTACATGGAATCGTGCGACACGGAAAATGAGGTGACGGCATTGACGAAGGACGGCAATGATACCATTGTCAATGGCACGTTTGACTGGGTGTATGAGGAGGAATTTGACTGTCGTGACGGAATACGATGGAGTGGTGACAGTAGGTATGTTGCTTATTGGAGAAGTAACACTAGCGGCACGGGATGGTTCGACATTATCAATAATGTAGATAGTATATATCCTGTGGTGAGTCATTTCCCATATCCTAAGGCTGGTACGACGAACTCTGAGGTGACTGTGCGTTGTGTCCGTGTGGATGACGGAAGGACAAGTGATATTGTGTTGCCTGGGGATGCAAGGGAAAACTACATAATGAGGATGGATTTCGTGCCGGGTTCTAATCGTTTGCTCATACAGCAGATGAACAGGGCGCAGAACACTAATAATGTGTGGACGTGTGAAGTCGGACAGACTGGTGTGGAAGGGCTGAGACTGTTGTGTGTGGACAAGGATGAAGCGTGGGTAGAGACAAATGACGACATACATTGGCTTAAAGGGAATAAATACTTCACATTCATGAGTGAGCGTGACGGATGGAGACATATGTACAGAGTCTCCGCTGATGGAAAGAAATGGACTTGTGTCACAGACGTACCTATGGATGTGGTGGAAGAGGTGGCCTTGGACGAGAAGAGAGGTTTCGTCTATTTCATAGCCACTCCGGAGAATATGGCTACGGAGAGACATATGTATCGTGCCAGGTTGTTTGGTGACGGAAAGTGTGAGAAGGTCAGTGGTGATGAGCACGGACAATATTCCTATGTGTTCTCTCCTGGCTGTGACTATGCGACGGAGTGTTTCTCAAATGCCTCTACGGCTCCCCGTTACAGGCTGATACGGTTCGACAAGAAAGGACGTTGGTCTGTTGACAGAGTGTTGGAGAACAATGACAAGGTGAACGAGGTGTTCAGTGGACTGGCAATCGGACGTAAGGAGTTTGTCAAGTGCAAGAGCGGTGACAAAGAGCTTGACGCTTGGATTATCAAACCATATAACTTTGACCCGACGAAAAAATATCCTGTAATTGACTACGTTTATGGTGAGCCAGCCTCCGCCACGGTCCAGAATGTGTGGTCGTCGAGTCTTTTCTGGCATTATCTGGCAAATCAAGGATATATCGTGGTTAGTGTGGAGAACAGAGGAGCCGCTGCTCCAAGAGGCAGAGACTGGCGTAAATGTATTTATGGAGAGGTTGGTGTCAAGTCGTCAGAGGATCAAGCAAGAGGAATTCAAGATCTGTGCCGTCGTTATGAGTTTATGGACTCCACTCGTGTTGGCATTACGGGCTGGAGCGGTGGCGGCAGCATGACCCTGAACTGTATGTTCAGATACCCTGATATCTTTAAGACTGGAGTCGCTATTGCTTTTGTTAGCGACCAGCGTCTGTACGACACTATCTATCAGGAACGATATATGAATACTCCCCAGAACAATCCGGATGGTTACTTCAAGGGAAGTCCGATAAATTACGTGGACGGTTTGAAAGGCTCACTCCTACTCATACATGGTACGGGTGATGATAACGTTCATTATCAGAATTGTGAGATGTTGGTTAATAAACTGATTGAGAAGGGTAAGCTGTTCCAGCAGGTGAGTTACCCGATGCGTACACACAGTATAAGTGAGGGGCAAGGAACATCTATTCATTTGCGACGAACACTGATTGACTTCTTCAATCGTAGTCTTTAAGTCCCTTTGCCGTATCCCTTTGATTTACGATGTTGTTATCGTGTACGCTTTTCATGTGGAATATAGAAACGGAAATAAATAATTAATATGAATTTTAACTTCAAGAAACTAATTCCTGACGCATTGTGTGTGATCCTTTTTGCGGTCATTTCCTTTGTGTACTTCTCTCCTGCTGTCGTTGACGGACGTCGACTTGAACAGCATGACCACGGTGCCAATGATGGAATATCCGTGGAGATTAATCAGTATCGCGACACGCATGGAGGTGAGACACCTCGTTGGACCACAAGTGTGTTCGGTGGTATGCCGACATATCAGATTGCGCCTTCTTATGACTCCACGAAGACCATGTCGTTCCTGGAAAAGGCGTATCATCTGTGGATGCCGGACTATGTTTGGTATATCTTTGCGTCTATGCTGGGATTCTATATCCTTCTGAGAGCCTTCGACTTTAAACAATGGATGGCGGCTCTCGGCGCTGTAGCGTGGGCGTTCTCCAGTTATTTCTTCATCATTATCGCCGCTGGACATATATGGAAGGTGATGACCCTCGCATATATACCTCCAACCATTGCGGGACTGGTCATCTGTCTCCGAGGGTGTGATAGACGTCGGGAGAAAGGCGGTTGGCTGACCTATGCTTGTGGAACTGCTTTAACAGCGTTCTTCGCAGCCCTTCAGATTCAGGCCAATCATGTTCAGATGACATATTATTTCCTTGTTCCAGAGATTCTCATGGTACTTGCTTATCTGATCATTGCCATCCAGTCCAAGCGTGTGGGTGAGTTTGCCAAGGGGATAGGCGCAGTTGCTGTGGCAGCTGTCATAGCGGTGTGTCTTAACCTTTCAAACCTCTACAATACTTATGAGTATTCCAAGGACACGATGCGCGGTAAGTCTGAGCTTGTGAAGAAGGGTAAGACTGACGACCAGACAGACTCGGGCTTGGAGCGCAGCTATATAACAGCTTGGAGTTATGGCATAGATGAGACATTCACGTTCATCGTGCCTGACTATCGTGGAGGAGCCAGTGTACCGCTCTCAATGAACGAGACTGCTATGAAGAAGGCAGACCCGCAGTTGAATAGCTATGGAATCTATGGTGCTTTCACACAGTACTGGGGTGAGCAGCCGGGAACGAGTGGTCCGGTATATCTTGGTGCGGTTGTCTGTATGTTGTTTATCCTTGGTCTTGTGGTCATACCTAACAAGAATCCGTTGAAGTGGGCTTTGTTGTTCGCCACGGTTATAACTCTGTTGTTGGGATGGGGGCACAACCTCATGCCTGTGACAGACTTTTTCATAGACAATGTCCCTATGTACGCCAAGTTCCGTACTGTGGCCAGTATCTTGGTTGTGGTGGAGTTCACCGTGCCTCTTATCGCATTGTGGGGACTTAAGTTGTTCGTGGAGAAACCATCAAGAAAAGCATTGCTGTTCTCCCTTGCAGTGTCTGTGGGCCTATGTCTTATTCTGATGATGACAGCTGACGATTGTCTGAGCACAGGTGACAAGAACGCCGTTGCCCAGTATGTGCGGAAAGGTTATTTCGATGATGTCATGGCTCGTAGCATCCTGGCGAGTGTGTCAGAGATGCGTGGCGCTATGCTCGTTGCCGATGCATGGCGTTCAGTGATATTCATCCTCTTGGGTGCTGCGGTACTGTACTGGTATGCTGTGACATTCGGCAAAGAGGACGGAAAGTCTGTTGACACTAAGGTCACGTTGTTATCCGTGTCCCTGTTGGCATTATGCCTCGTGGATATGTGGCAGGTCAACAAGCGTTACCTTTATGATGACATGTTCGTATTCCCTCGTGGAGTGAGTCGTATTGAGAAGACTCCTGCTGATGAGTTTATCTTGTCGAAGAGTGGAACGGGCCGTGACTATCGTGTGCTCAATTTCACTGTGTCCACGTTCAATGACAACAGCACGAGTGCGTTTTATAGCAGTGTGGGAGGATACCATGCCGCTAAGTTGAGAAGATATCAGGAGCTCATAGAGGCTCGTATCTCATCAGAGATGGGAAAGGTGTTTGAGGCATTGCGTCTTGCTCCGCTTGACACCGTACGTATGTACAATGAGCAGAGCCAGTATCCTTTATATGACTTCTCTAAGGTGAACACAGACTCTCTGTTCCCTGTCATTAACATGCTTAACACTAGATGGTTTATCCTTGCTGCCGGTCAGGGCCAGAAAATTCCGGTTGAGAATACAGGCGCTAATGGCAATGCGTGGTTCGTTGGTGACGTGCGTTACGTGACTAATGCCAATGAAGAGCTTGATGCCCTTGGTAAGGTTAATCCTAAGCACACCGCAGTGGTGTCTGAGTCCGACTTCGGATTTCTGAAAGCTGGAGGTGAGGGAACGGTTAAACTGACGTCATACGAAGCTACTACGGCAAAGTATACTGTGGAGTCTGACAAGGGAGGTCTCGTGGTCTTCTCTGAGGTGTTTTACCCGGGATGGGCTGTCACCATAGACGGCAAGCCTGCGGAGCTGGGACGAGCAGACTATGTGCTCAGAGCAGTCAATGTGCCAGCCGGCAAGCATGAGGTGGTTATGACATTCGACCCTGATACGGTCCGCACGACAGAGGCTGTGGCATATTCCGCGCTCGTGGTACTTATGCTTTTAGTGGCTGTTTGTGTGTGGGGTTATGTGAGAAAGAGAAAAGAATAAAAATCCCTTTGAGACGACAAGGTATGAAGTCCGTCAGGCCATCAGGTATGGTTTGACGGACTTCGTTTTTGTGTCATTTAGTACCCGTCATCAGTGTGTTGTGCAACGTTTGCCGTGTCTATAAGCTTGCTCTTCGTTAATTAGTCACCTACTTTTCTCTTGTGTGAAAGTTTTTTTTTACCTTTGCAAAAAAATTAAAAATAAAAAATGGAAAGAAAAGTACGTGTTCGTTTTGCTCCGAGTCCTACGGGACCACTTCACATTGGCGGTGTCAGGACTGCTCTGTATAATTATCTGTTCGCTAAGCAGCATGGAGGAGATCTTATTTTCAGAATTGAGGATACAGACTCCACACGTTTCGTGCCGGGAGCGGAGGAATATATCATTGAGTCGTTCAATTGGCTTGGCATCAAGTTCGATGAGGGAGTAAGTTTTGGTGGTGACCATGGCCCGTACCGTCAGAGCGAGCGACGTGACATATATAGAAAGTACGTCAAGGTACTCTTAGATAATGGAAGTGCGTATATTGCGTTTGACACTCCAGAGGAACTGAATAAGAAACGAGAGGAGATTGAGAACTTCCAGTATGATGCCACTACCCGCGGCGTGATGCGTAACTCTCTCACCATGACTAAAGACGAGGTGGACTCTCTCATCGCAAGCGGAGAACAGTATGTTGTACGTTTCAAGATTGAGCCGGGTCGTGACGTGTTGGTCGACGACCTGATACGAGGTGAGGTGAAGATTAACTCCAGCATTTTGGATGACAAGGTGCTGTATAAGAGTGCTGATGACCTTCCAACTTATCACCTTGCCAATATTGTGGATGACCATCTCATGGAGGTCACACATGTCATACGCGGTGAGGAGTGGTTGCCAAGTGCTCCTTTGCACGTCCTTCTCTACGAGGCGTTTGGATGGAAGGATACCATGCCGCGTTTCGCTCACTTGCCATTGCTTCTTAAGCCGGTAGGTAATGGTAAGCTGTCCAAGCGTGACGGTGACAAGCTGGGCTTCCCTGTGTTCCCGTTGGAGTGGCATGATCCGAAGAGTGGTGAGGTTTCTTCTGGTTACAGGGAGAAGGGCTATCTTCCTGAGGCTGTCGTCAACTTCCTCGCCCTTCTTGGTTGGAATCCGGGCAATGATCAGGAGCTGATGTCTCTCGATGAGATGGTTAAGCTGTTCGACCTGAGCAAGTGTTCAAAGAACGGTGCCAAGTTCGACTACGTCAAGGCTGCGTGGTTCAATCACCAGTATCTCATTCAGCGTCCAGACACAGACTGGTGTCCTGACTTCGACAAGGTGCTAAAGGCTAATGGCGTTGAGGCTACTGCCGAGCAGGAGGCGGAGGTTGTCCGTATGATGAAGATGAAGGTGATAGAGTATGTTGACGGACAGGGAAACAAGAAGAAGCGTAATATCTCGTTCGCCAGCGACTTGTGGCCATTGTGTAAGTTCTTCTTTGTGGCTCCAACTGAGATTAATAAGGAGGACAAGTTCGTCAAGAAGAACTGGAAAGAAGATACGGCCGCTGAGATGACTCAGATGTTGGAAGTCCTCGGCAAGGTGTCAAAATGGACAGTCGAAGGTATAAAGAGTGTGGTTGACCCTTGGGTCGAGAGCACTGGAGTAAAGCCATGGAACGCATGGCGCGTGGCGCTCGTGGGAGAGGGTCAGGGACCAGACATGTACGAGTTAGTAGCGTTCCTCGGTAAGGAGGAGGTGCTCAAACGCATGCGGCATGCGATTGACACACTCTAAGTGTAACGATAAATAGAAACAAAGTGTACTCTGTAGCATTATATATCTACTTAATCGGTATGCTCTTGGCCGCTCTTGTCTCTAAGAAGGCCCGTAAGATTGTGGAGGGCATACCACAGACATTCAGGATTCTCAAGGCGGAGATTAAGCCGGAGGATAAGATAGCGTGGTTCCATGCGGCTTCCCTTGGCGAGTTTGAGCAGGGCAGACCATTGATGGAGAGACTACGTAAGGAACATCCGGAATACAAGATACTGCTCACCTTCTTCTCACCTTCAGGATATGAGGTCAGGAAGAATTACTCGGGAGCAGACCTTGTGTGTTACCTGCCATTGGACACTCCTGGTAACGTGCATTCGTTCATGCGTCTGGCACATCCCGACATAGCTGTGTTCATTAAGTATGAGTTTTGGCTTAACTACCTCACTCTGGCACATAAACGCGGCGTCAAGTTGTATAGCGTGAGCAGCATCTTCCGTCCGAACCAGTATTTCTTCCAGTGGTACGGAAGTATGAAAGCACTGCGTCAGTTTGACCATTTCTTTGTTCAGAATGAGGAGTCCAAGCGTCTGCTCAACGAGCATGGGGTGGATTGTGTGACAGTCGTCGGCGACACACGCCTTGACAGGGTTATCGATATACGTAACGCGGCTCAGGACCTTCCTGTCGTGGAGCGTTTTGTGGGCGATTCTCCGTGTGTGATAGCGGGTTCCAGCTGGGGACCTGACGAGGAGATATATATTCCTTACTTCGCCAACAGGCGAGACTGGAAGATTATCATTGCTCCTCATGTCATCAGTGAGGTGCATCTGAAATCCATCGGTAAGCTTTTGGATGCCCATGGACTTACAAGTGTGTTGTATACAGACCTTGAGGCTGGCAATGCGAGCTATGACGCTGATGTGCTCATAGTCAACTGCTTTGGTAAGCTGTCTTCAATATATCGATATGGTAAGGTTGCCATTGTGGGCGGCGGATTTGGTGTCGGCATCCATAATGTGCCGGAGGCTGCCGTTTACGGCATACCTGTGTTGTTCGGCCCTAACAATCGTAAGTTCCAGGAAGCTCAGGAGCTTAAGGCGTGTGGAGGTGCGTTCGAGTACTCAGACTCCGCCACATTCGCCTCAGTCATGGACAAACTCATCACTGATCCGGAGCAGATGGCAAAAGCCGGAGCGGCTGCCGGAGCCTACATCAACGGCAACGCCGGTGCTACGGCACAGTGTTTCTCAGCGATATTCGATTGAGACTTCGGAGTGGTAGAATACCTTGGAAGAGAAAAAACATAAAGAGGGAAGACAGGACAGACAATTAAGGCTGCTGCTGTTGTTCGTGGTGTCATTGTCTGCGCTGGCTTTGGCGTTTGGTAATCCCTATAGCATGAAGTGGCCGTTGAAATGTCCGTTATACATGATAACCGGATTGCAGTGCCCATTCTGTGGAACTCAACGCATGGCACATGAGCTGCTTCGTCTGCGTTTCTTTGATGCGTGGCGTCTGAACGCGGGTCTTTTATTGTCTTTGCCCTATTTCCTTGTGTTGCTTATAGGCGCTTTGTTCCCAGCCGCAGCAGAAACTCGTGTGGCTCGGTGGTGTCAACGAGATGTCGTGGTGTTAGCGGTAATGTTCTACTTCGTGGTGTGGGGAATACTACGTAACGTGATATGAATACACTATTTAATATTAACTAAAAATAAACTACTTATTATGGAAAATAAAAATGCCAGTTTACCAGAGGATATGGGAATCAGCGTGTCTGAGGTCTTGAATCATGCTATTCGCTTCGCTCAGACGAAGAATGGAATCGTGCTTACCCTCCTTTCTGTAGCTTTCATTTTTTTGTACGTCATGTTGGCTGGCTTATTTGAAGATAATGCGGATTCGGAAATTATTATGAGAATGGCTGAAGAACAGGATTATGGTGCTTTGATGGCTTTTTACGGTAAAAGTTGTCTCTCCTTTAAGAATCTGCTTTATTCCTGCGTAAGTCAAATCTGGATTGTCGGCATTTATCGTAGTGTGATATGGCTGGTGAAAGGCGAGAGGGACGACATCTCCATGGACGCATGGAAGTTCACTCCTGTGCAATATCTTAAGCTTCTTGTTGTTAACTACTTGAGTTCGATAGCTGTAGTCCTCGGTCTCTCATTTTGTGTTATACCGGGAGTCTTCTTGTCTGTTAGGCTGTTGCTTGTGGTTTTGTACGTGGTGGATAATCCGGAGACGAGCATCAGTGAGGCGTTCAGCGCAAGCTGGAACATGACAAAGGGCTATTTCTGGGACTTGTTCATCCTTGGCATAGTGTCGGTTCTTGTGGTTTTGGCAGGACTGCTTCTTTGCTGTGTCGGAATGTTCTTCTCAATGGTAGTCATGTACTTTATGCTTTCGATAGTTTACGTTGTTCTCTACAGAAAACTATAATCTTATGGCACTTATCAAGACTGTCTGCGGATTAAGTCCTAAATGGGGAAAGAACTGTTACTTCAGCGAGAATGCCACTATTGTCGGTGATGTGAGTATGGGTGACGACTGTACGGTGTGGTTTAACGCCGTGGTCAGAGGTGATGTCAATTACATACGCATCGGTAACAGGGTGAATATTCAGGATGGCTCTTGTCTTCACACACTTTACAAGAAAGCCGCTATTGAGATTGGTGACGATGTGACCATTGGTCATAATGTCACTCTGCACGGGTGCAAAGTGAAGAGCGGAGCGTTGATAGGCATGGGTGCCACGGTACTTGATGACGCCGTGATAGGCGAGGGTGCTATAGTGGCTGCCGGCGCATTAGTCTTGAAGAACACGCAGGTGGGTGACGGTGAGCTGTGGGGTGGCGTGCCTGCCAAGTTCATTAAGAAGGTGGATCCGGAGCAAGCCAAAGAGCTGAATATAGGAATCGCGAAACATTACATCATGTATGCCGACTGGTATCGTGATGAACAATGATGACACACATTATTGTAAATATAAAGTCGGGCGACAGCTGAATACTGTCGTCCGACTTTTATATAGTAGGTGTTAGTCTATTTCTCGAAATGATATCCGTATTGTCTCACGCTACTGCTGTCTTGCGGCGCATACGGGTTGAACTCTCTTGGCTTGTAGCCGTCTTTAGGATAAGCCACCACCACGAGGTACGTATGTGTGAATCCCTTTGGCGTGTTGATGCTGATGTCTCCGTCGAAGTCATGTCTGACCTTTGAGTACTTAGCATTGCCGAGGTCATCGGTGCATACTAGTCTGTACGCAAATCCGTCTCGTGACTTGTCACCTTCTCCGTGAAACGTCACCTTATGCTTACCGGCGGCCTCGCTTATGGATATCACGTTACATCCGAACGTCTGTGGTGTCTGTTCCTCCGTTGGTCTTATGATTTGTCGTCCTTGTGCGTAACTCTCCCTTTTTGTATCCGTGCTCAGCTGGTTGATGTGTGGCTTACATGCCGTCTTGACTCTCGGGAAGTCAAATGTGATAAGTCGACTGTAGCAGTCGAGAAGCTCGTCTGCGAACAGAACGGTGACCTTCTCGTCAGGCATGTATTGTAAGCCGTTGTCCTTTCTCTTGTCCAGGAACATACGCATATAGGTCAACACCGGGTCTTCACCTCTTTTGCCGGCCCTGAAGAGGTCCGCCATGACGGTCAGTCCGTGTCGCATGCTCCAGTACTCCAGCACGTAAGGACTGGTGTAAATATTCTCGCCGGCGAGGAACGGCAGGTACGTGTGCTTCCTGAAGAACTGCCAATGATAGTTCTCATCCTTTACCCATTCCGGGTTGACGTTCCACAGCATCCATTGTGATGTCATCTCGAAGATTCCTCCTCCTCCCCAGCATTCGCCGGCGCCGTCAGCCATTATCTGGCTTTGGAACGAGTGTCCTATCTCATGAGCTATGCAGTTGAGTTTCTTGTCCTGCACACGGTTCGGTGCTATCCATAGTGCGCCTATCGTGCCGTCGTAGTCACCTCCGTACGCAGTGCCATCAAGTGAGTAGTTGAGCATGGCCATCATCTTGTATTTCTCAGACTTGCTGCCTGGAAGCACGAAGCGCATGCTGTCCTTGTAGAAGGCGTAGAAAGACTCCAGCTTGTCGATGAGGTTGTCGAGGTCCACCCGCATGTCATGTCCCTCCAGCTGTGGCGCCTTGCTCATGTCGTCACCGAATCCCTTGTCCCAAAAGATGACAAAATTGTCACTTGTCCTCATGCGGCGGTAACTCCATTTCGAACTGTTGTCGTTGAAGTCGTTTGAGCGCAGGTCCTCAGGAATGTAAATCTCCTTTTTATGTGCCGTCGTTGTTTTCTGTGCCGTCGTTGCCACGTTCGTTCCTGTCAGTGCGAGCGCAAGAACGAGAATCCTCATTGTCGTCTGTTTTTTCATGTTTTTGTGTTTAGTTAAATGTAAATCCCGTGACGGGGAAATGTTTTGTCATGTATATCCGCGAATATAGGAAAGATATCCCAAATGGGGAAAGGTCTTTGCAAAGAACAAATGGCAATCTTTCGTTTTATGCGTGATAATAAGTGAAGAGACGTTCTTTTTTCCCGTGTATGACAGAAAAATATGTTCGTATTATTGCCTGAAATAAAATAAAGGGGTAACTTTGCATGAGGATAAGGAAATACAATATAACATATATATATAAATCTAAAATTTTACATTATGGCATTCTTAACAGACGAGAAACTCGTTATCGTAGGAGCTGGTGGTATGATTGGCTCTAACATGGTTCAGTCAGTGCTTATGCTTGGTCTCACACCAAACATTTGCCTTTATGATATTTTTGAGCCAGGTGTTCATGGTGTGGCTGATGAGATGGCTCACTGCGCATTCCCAGGTGCAAACATCACATGGACAGTTGACCCTAAGGTGGCTTTCACTGGTGCTAAGTACATCATTTCTTCAGGCGGTGCTCCACGTAAGGAGGGTATGACTCGTGAGGATCTTCTCAAGGGTAACTGCCAGATCGCCGCTCAGTTCGGTGACTATATCAAGGAGTATTGCCCAGACGTTAAGCACGTGGTGGTTATCTTCAACCCAGCTGACGTTACAGCGCTCACAGCTCTTATCCACTCAGGTCTGAAGTCAAACCAGTTGACTTCTCTCGCAGCTCTCGACTCTACTCGTCTGCAGCAGCAGCTCGCTATGGAGTTCGGCGTTCAGCAGGACAAAGTTACTGGCGCTCACACTTACGGTGGTCACGGAGAGCAGATGGCTGTCTTCGCTTCTAAGGTTAAGGTTGACGGCAAGCCTCTCGCTGAGCTTCCACTCACTGCAGAGCGTTGGGCAGAAATCAAGCACAACACGATCCAGGGTGGCTCTAACATCATCAAGCTCCGAGGACGCTCTTCTTTCCAGAGCCCTGCTTACCAGGCTGTCAAGATGATCGAGGGCGCTATGGGTGGTGAGCCTTTCACTCTCCCTGCAGGCTGCTACGTTAACTGTGACAAGTGTGGTTACAAGAACGTGATGATGGCTATGCCTACTGTTATCGACAAGGATGGTGTTCACTTCACTGCTCCTGAGGGAACAGCTGATGAGATGGCTGCTCTTCAGGCTTCTTACGAGCACTTGCAGAAGATGCGTGACGAACTCGTTACTCTCGGCATCATTCCTGCTATCAAGGATTGGGGTACTCTTAACCCAAATCTCTAATTCTGATATAGATTTTCTATATTATAGGACAAGCCTCGACGCATACTGCGCCGAGGCTTTTTGTGTGACATCAATGCCGGCAGTCTGTTGACGAGTGATAATACGGGCTCAGCGGATTTATCCGGTTGGTAAGGCTTGGCTAATCAAGAATAAAAGTTGTACCTTTGCAGCATGGATCATACCCAATTTC
>CALCEL010000099.1 GCA_937900485.1 uncultured Prevotellaceae bacterium | reverse complement strand
GTCAAGCACATTCTTCTCTATTCGCGCGGCGAGATTGTCACAAGACTCTTCCTTGATGAATTTCTCGCCTATGATATGCTCGTAAAGCTCTATGTAACGGTCTGACACGCTCTCTGCATACTCATCAGTAATCTCAGGCATCACCTGTCCCGGCTGGTTCATGAAGTTATGCTCGATAAGCCACTGACGCACGAACTCCTTGGACAACTGTCTCTGTGGCTCACCCTTAGCGAACTTCTCCTCATAACCATCAGCGTAGAAGTAACGTGATGAGTCCGGTGTGTGTACCTCATCGATGAGATAGACCTTACCGTCACGCTTACCAAACTCATACTTAGTGTCGACAAGTATCAGTCCCTGCTCTGCAGCCACTCTCGTACCCAGCTCAAAGAGAGCGTACGTGTACTTCTCCATCTGCTCATAGTCCTCCTTACTAACGAGTCCCTGAGCAATGATCTCCTCTTTTGAGATGTTCTCGTCATGTCCCTCATCTGCCTTAGTGGTAGGAGTGATGATAGGAGTTGGGAACTTCTCATTCTCCTTCATACCCTCAGGCAGTGTTATGCCGCAGAGCACTCTGTTTCCAGCTTTATACTCACGCCATGCAGAACCGGTCAGATAACCACGTATAATCATCTCGACACGGAATCCCTCACACTTGAGACCGACGGTAACCATCGGGTCTGGAGTAGCCAACTTCCAGTTTGGCACGATTGAGGATGAGGCGTCCAAGAACTTGGCCGCGATCTGGTTAAGCACCTGTCCCTTGAAAGGAATACCCTTAGGCAACACCACGTCAAAAGCGCTTATTCGGTCAGTGGCGACCATAACCATAATGTCATCATTGATGTTGTAAACATCCCTCACTTTACCATGATACACTTCTTTCTGTCCTGGAAAGTTAAAATCAGTTCTTGTTAAAGCTTTCATTGTTATTTTATTTAATGAGTATCACTTATTTTCTTCATGTGAGCACAAACTGTCACTCCACTGCGCCTCCCGTCGACGTCGCTGTCTGCTCAGAGTGTCTGTGGATGACCAAATCGGTATTCTGCTCTATGGAATCCTCATCCAAGGAGTCCGGCTTGACATAGACATATCCCGGTCCGATGTATGTTGACCGGGCTATGTCCTCCTTCGGCTCCGGATACATTCCTCCGTAATGTTTGAACTTAGAATCCTTCAGCAATTTACTGATGAAATAGCCGAACACCGGCAAGGCTGTGCGTGAGCCTTGTCCTAACTCTCCGGTACGGAAATGGATACATCTGTACTCACCACCGACCCACGCTCCAGCCACAAGGTTGGCGGTACATCCGACGAACCAAGCGTCTGAGTGGTTGCTTGACGTTCCTGTCTTTCCTCCGAAGTCGTTTCCTTGAAGCACAGGGTGTATGTATGACCACAAAGCGGCCGTCGTTCCCCACCTGTCATGGAGTCCTTCCCAGAACAGACGCTGCATGTAAAAAGCGGTCTTATACTTGATGGCTCTCTCCGCTTTCCTCACCTCCTCGTCGTAGTCATATATCACGTCTCCGTTCCTGTCGACGATTTTAGTCACGAGAACGGGGTCTCTCTGCATTCCGTCATTCATGACTGTGGCATAAGAGTCGACAAGCTCCAACAATGTCACGTCGGACGAGCCGAGAGATAAGGCGGGAGTGGCGTCCAAAGGACTGTGTATTCCCATCTTATGCGCAATGTCTACCACATTATCTATTCCTGTCTCCTGTCCCAACTTGACAGCGATAGTGTTCACAGACTGGGCGAACGCTGACTTCAACGGCATATTTCCATTGGTGCAGAAACCGTTGGCATTGTGAGGAGTCCACGTCACCAGCTTCGTGGTGTCTTTGTCATCCGGCACCTTCAGACTTATATAACTGTCCACTCTACGTGACATAGGCGTGATGGAGTCGTTATTCTCGAAAGCAGAGGAGTAGACAAACAACTTGAATGTTGAACCCGGCTGTCTCATGGCAGTCACCTTGTCATATTTCCAAGAGTTGAAGTCGACATCGCCGACCCATGACTTCACAAAGCTGGTCTTCGGCTCCATGACGACAAAACCGCAATGAAGGAAACGCACCATGTAACGGATACTGTCCATTGTACTCATCGTCATCTCAACCGTTCCGTTCTTTCCCTCTTTGCCATAAGCGAACACCTTGACTTTATGAGGCAGGTTCATGTAGTAGCTGATAGAGTCCGCATCACCATTGTATTTCTCCTTGAGAATATTATAATAGCTTGTCCTCTTCGCTATGCCCTCAATGAAGCCCGCAATCTCCTGATGACGCTCGTCACGCCATGGGTTCATGCCTCTCCAATGATCATCGAACTTTTTTTGCAGTGACTTCATCTGTTTGTTCACAGCCCACTCCGCATACGCCTGCATACGTGTGTCTATAGTCGTGTAAATCTTCAATCCATCACCGTAAAGGTCAATGTTGTTCTTATTGCACCAGTCTCGAAGGTACTCACGAACAGCCTGACGGAAATACTGCCCCTTTCCGTCGTATGCGTTCTCCACCTTGAACTGTGATATGTTAATAGGAATATGTATCAGAGAGTCATAGTCGGACTTAGTTATCTTGCCCTCAGTGAACATGGCATTATGAGAGAGCATATTCGCTAACACAACGTTACGTCTCTGGAAACTGTTTTTCGGATTTATTCTAGGGTTATACGTAGTCGTGGCCTTCAACAGTCCAATCAGCGTGGCGGCCTGTTCTGCCGTCAAGTTCTTTGGCAGTGTATTGAAATATGTCTTTGCCGCAGTACGTATACCATATGAGTTACTACCAAAGTCGACAGTATTGAGATACAGCGTCAATATGTCTTTCTTGCTGTACAGATTCTCAATCTTGATGGCAGTAATCCATTCCTTTGACTTCATTATCAAAAGCTTCAGCACAGGTACACGTCCCAACAGTCCTGTGGAATACTGTGAACGTATCTTGAACAGGTTCTTCACCAGCTGCTGAGTAATGGTACTCGCTCCTCTCGCGTTACCTTGACTCATATCCTTAGCAGCAGCGAACAACGCTTGATAATCGATGCCATGATGCAGATAGAACCTCTCATCCTCAGTAGAGATGAGAGCGTTAATAACATACGGAGAAATTTCCTCAAAAGATACAGGTGAACGGTTCTCGCTGAAGAACTTACCAATCAGCACACTATCGTCAGAATAAATCAGAGAAGCCTCGCTGTTCACGGGATTCTCAATACAATCCATGGTCGGGGACAAACCAAACAATCCGCAGAAATTGCTATCGACAGCGGCGAGATAGAGAAAGAAAAGCACGACGAAAGACATCACCGGGGTGACAATCCTTTGATACCACACACCCTTGAACTGCGAAGCGTACCAATGCCAAGCAAAAACAATACACTTCCATGCTTTTAGAAAATACTCCTTCATAAAAAATGAATTTTCACAAGTATCCCATAATCTTATTCACCATCTCATCCTCCGACATACTATCAGCATCAAGCCAAACAATATCCTTGTCATGCGCAAACCATGTCATCTGTTTTTTGGCATAGACACGGGTATTCTTCTTTAGCCTCTCAACTGCCATCGGTAATTCCCACTCTCCGTCTATGACCTTGAACATCTCCTTGTATCCCACGGTGTTCAACGAGTTATAATGCCGTAAGTCATATACTCTCCTCGCCTCTTCGAGCAATCCCATGCTCATCATCTGATCAACTCTTTTGTTAATCCTGTCAAACAGAACCTGTCTGTCTCGTCTCAATCCCACCTTCACAATTCGGAAAGGACGTTCCTTTACTTGTCTCTTCCTGAATGACGTGAATGTCTTTCCCGTCATATAACAAATCTCAAGCGCATGCACGACACGCTTATAGTTTTTCTTATCCACCACATCATAATACTCAGGGTCGAGAAGACGCAACTCGTCTAAAAGTTTGTCAAGTCCTTCAGTCTCGAAACGCAACCTCAACATTTCCCTCGTGTCCTCATCCACTGTCGGAATATCATCTATTCCCTTTGTGACAGCATCAATATACATCATGCTGCCACCTGTCATCACCACGACTTCCCTTTCCTCAAACAATCTATCGAGAAGACACAGAACATCACTCTCGTACTCAGCCGCACTGTAATACTGGCACAAATCAAGATTATGAACGAAGTAATGTCTGACTCTATCCATCTGTTCCTTTATGGGAGCAGCCGTACCAATCTCAATATCCTTATATATCTGTCGAGAATCCGCTGACAAAATCGGGGAATTCAACCTCTCAGCCAACGTGAGACTCAGCTCCGTTTTCCCCACTCCCGTAGGACCCAGCAGAACAAGCAAAGTTCTCATCAGACTTGTCTTTCTTTGAGACTATCGTTCACTCAAGTATCAAAACGGTTCTCCGTCTGTGATATCCAATCCTTCAAGGTCTATATCCTCGTCAGAAATACCATCATCGTCAGAAAACAAATCTCCGCCGAAGTCACCAGAAGAAACTGATGACGACACGCCAGAAAACATATCATCGAAATCCAACGTCTGAGACGGAGCCTCACCCACTGAGCGTGTCACTTGTCCCTTTCCCGCGGACTTACCAGTGATAATCTCAGACAACTCAATAAAAAAACATCTCTCCGACAACGGATCGAATGTATACAGCAAGTGCTGCTTCTCATCCTCAAGGAACTCACTGAGACGTGTCTCACTCATGACATAAGAGTCACTGTCAGAGTCTGTGTCCATACGCTCCAACGTTATCTCCTGTCCTTTCTCCCATCCGTCATGACATACTGTGAAGAAAGTCAACTGATTGTCCTCATAGCCGCAAGACTCCAGAATCAGCTTGTGCAGTTCGATGAACGAAGCGTCTGAGTCAATCTTGACCTCACGCATGAAATCATCCACCTCATCTGAGATAATAGTAAATCTGTAAATCATAACTATCTGATAATACCTCTCTGAGAGGAACCTACAAAATCAATAATATACTCTATCTCCTTGCTCATAGGAACCTCCTCCTTAATCTGCTGTATTGCTTCAGCAACCTTCAAGTTGCTGTTGTATATCAGACGATAGGCATGGTGTATATTGTCTATAAGCTCATTACAGAATCCACGACGACGAAGACCGACAACATTCAGTCCGAAATAGGAAATTGGCTCCTTTCCTGCCATGACAAAAGGCGGGATGTCCTTTGAAGTACGGCTTCCGCCCTGTACCATTGTGTACCCCCCGATGTGACAGAACTGATGAACCAGAACCACGGCTGACAATATGGCGTTGTCGTCAACTACCACCTCACCAGCGAGCTTCGTTGAGTTACCCATAATAATTCCACTTCCCAACACACAATCGTGAGCAACGTGAGCATTCTCCATTATGAGGTTATTGCTTCCCACTACAGTCTTGCCCTTGCTGGCGGTACCACGATGGATAGTCACATTCTCGCGTATCTTATTGTTGTCACCTATCTCCGCCGTCGTCTCCTCACCTCTAAACTTGAGATCTTGAGGCACGGCGCCAATCACAGCACCAGGAAACAATGTGTTACCATTTCCCAGACGTGTTCCAGATAAAAGAGTAACACTGTTCATGAGAACGTTATTATCACCAATCACAACATTCTTGTCCACGAAACTAAATGGACCTATCTCACAATTCTCACCGATTACGGCTTCCGGATCGATGAAAGCTAAAGGACTAATCATATAAACTTATCTTATTTATTAGATAGTATCGCTCGTGCGAACTTATTATTTATAGTGTGCCCAGGCTTAAACGCTGTCACCTTACCCTTAATCGGTTTTCCAACAAGAGCAAGGTCACCTATGATGTCAAGAAGTTTATGGCGCGCACACTCGTTAGGCCATGTCAACGGCTTATGGTTAAGATAACCGAGTTGACTGGCATCCTGATGAGCCAATCCCAAAGAGTCTGCCAGCCTGTCAAATCTGTCCTGTGGCATTTCTCTCTCATATATAACTATGGCATTATCCAAGTCACCACCTTTTATGAGTCCCATCTGGACCAGAGGCTCAACATCACGCACGAAAACGAAAGTTCTGGCAGAGGCAAACTCACCCTCGAACTCTTCTAAGTCATGAAGCCGTGCGTCCTGATGACTCAAGTTAGGAGAGTCAAACGCTATAGTGGCGTCAATTGCAAATCCGTCATATGGTTCAATGACCATTTTCTCACCGTACTCACCTTCAACCTCGATACGTTTATCAACAACAAAATATTGTTTCTCCGCATCCTGCTCCACAAGATTCACCTTTTTTATGGAGTTCACAAAATACAAAGAACTTCCGTCCAAGATAGGCATCTCAGGTCCATCAAGCTGAATGAGACAGTTATCCACACCCATAGCCAACAGAGCCGCCATGGCATGTTCAATTGTACTAATCTTTATATCTCCAGACACGATGACAGTACCACGCTGTGTATCTCCCACGAGACTTGCGTCACAATCCAACACCGGCTGTCCTTCAATATCTGTTCTCTGAATCTTATATCCGAAATTAATCTCCGCCGGACAGAATCTTGCGGTCACGTTCAAACCTGTATGCAATCCCTTTCCTTTTAGTTCGAAACTGTCCTTCAGAGTTTTCTGTTTCACCATATCACTTAGTATTATTCCTTAACACTTCTAACTCTTCTTTCAGTCGCTGCACTTCCTTAAGCAGAGACGGAAGCGTCTTCAACGCAGCAGCTTGCTTCGCAAAGTCTTTAGCATCGACGGCAGGATATCCCATAAGAGTCTGCCCACCTTTCTTCAAAGCGTTGCCACCAGCGAGACCTGACTGTGCGCCCACATTTGTTCTGTCGCCCACCTTAATATGTCCTGCTATGCCAACTTGACCACCAAACATACACCACTCTCCTATCTTGGCACTTCCTGCCACACCGACCTGAGCACTCATCACGGTGTTCGCTCCGACTTCCACGTTATGAGCTATTTGAACAAGGTTGTCAAGCTTAACTCCCTTACGCACATACGTGGAACCCATAGTAGAGCGATCCACACATGTGTTAGCGCCAATCTCAACATTATCCTCTATGGTTACAATTCCTATCTGCGGTATCTTCTCATACCCTTCCTCTGACGGAGCGAAGCCGAATCCGTCCGCACCAATCACACTACCAGCGTGCAAGATACAATTCTTTCCGACAACACAGCCATGATAAACCACAACATTACTGTAGAGAGTCGTATTATCGCCAATCTTAGCGTTGTCGCCTACAGTGGCATGAGGATAGAGTTGCACACCATCACCGATGACAGCACCGTCACCAACCACAGAGAAAGGAGCGAGATAGACATCCTTACCAACCTTAGCCGTCGGAGACACGTAGGCCAATGAGTCAATACCGGTACGTCTCTGCTGCATGCTCTGATAAAGCTGCAATAATTTTGCCACAGACTCATAAGCATTGTCGACACGCACGAGTGTAGTATTAACCTTGCGAGCCGGCTGAAAATCTTTATTCACCAAAACAACACTTGACTCCGTGTCGTATATATAATTCTCGTATTGAGGATTAGCGAGAAACGACAAAGCTCCTTTAGTACCCTCCTCTATCTTAGCGAACGTACTAACGGACACATTCTCATCTCCATCCACAATTCCTCCTGTGAAAGCTGCAATTTGCTGTGCAGTAAAAACCATCGTAAATTAAATTTTATAGGGGGCAAATTTAATAACATTTTTTTACATGGCACCAATCAATCTGTTTTTTTTGCCTTTTGACCACATAGAAACGATGTTTTGAACACTTACACTTTGTAAAGTGAATTGAAAGGTGTAACTTTGCCGCATCTAACAACAATTTCAACAAACAACATCATTATGGCTATTGACAATAAGCAAAGATACATGATGCGCGGCGTTAGTGCGGCCAAGGAAGATGTACACAATGCCATTAAGAACATTGACAAGGGCATCTTCCCACATGCTTTCTGCAAAATAATCCCGGACATTCTAGGCGGTGATCCCGAGTTCTGCAACATAATGCATGCCGACGGTGCCGGAACGAAGTCATCATTGGCGTACGCATACTGGAAAGAGACCGGTGACTTGTCTGTATGGAAAGGCATCGCGCAAGATGCGCTTATAATGAACACTGACGACCTGCTTTGCGTCGGAGCCACAGACAACATACTCGTCAGCTCAACCATCGGACGTAACAAGATGCTGATACCTGGTGAAGTGATATCTGCCATAATCAGTGGAACAGATGAGCTACTAGAGGAAATGCGCAACATGGGAATCGGCATACACGCTACGGGAGGCGAGACAGCTGACGTGGGCGATTTGGTACGCACCATCATCGTAGACTCCACCGTCACCTGTCGTATGAGACGCACTGACGTCATCGACAACGCCAACATTCGTCCTGGTGATGTCATCGTAGGACTCAGCTCTTGCGGACAGGCTACGTACGAGAAGGAGTACAACGGAGGCATGGGATCTAATGGACTGACATCCGCAAGACATGACGTGTTTGCAAAATACATAGCAGAGAAATACCCAGAGACTTACGACAAAGCTGTACCGGACGAGCTGGTATACTCTGGATCATATAAACTGACAGACCCTGTAGATGGAGCTCCTCTAAATGCGGGACGACTCGTGCTTTCCCCAACACGCACATACGCTCCAGTTGTGAAGAAGATTCTCGACGTCATGCGTCATGATGTACACGGTATGGTACACTGTACGGGAGGAGCACAGACTAAGGTGCTTCACTTCGTGTCAGATAACTGCAAGGTTGTCAAGGACAACATGTTTCCTGTACCACCATTGTTCAAGGCAATTGCTAAAGAATCAGGCACAGACTGGAGCGAGATGTACAAAGTATTCAACATGGGTCACCGCATGGAATTCTATGTTTCTCCAGAGAACGCTGACAAAATCATCGAGATATCTAAGTCGTTCAATATCGACGCACAAATCATCGGACACATTGAGGAAGGTAAGAAATCGCTGACCATAAAGAGCGAGTTCGGAGAGTTCCACTACTAAGCCACATAAATACATGAGAATGGGAAATCACCGACATGAATGAAAAAGCAATGTTGATGACTTACCATTCTTATTTTATATTCAATAATGGACATACTAGAGAAATTAGACGGATTGGTACCGAGGTTCGAGGAGGTCTCAACACTCATAACTGACCCGAACGTGATAGCGGACCAAAAACGCTACGTGCAGTTGACAAAGGAATACAAGAACCTTGAGGACATCATGCATGCGCGTGACAAATACATAAAATGCGTCAAAGGCGTTGAGGAGGCCAAGGAGATAATGGCTCTCGAGGACGACCCGGACCTTAAGGAGATGGCAAGAGAAGAGATGGCAGCCAATGAGAAAGCCATACCAGAGCTTGAAGAACAAATCAAACTGCTACTCATTCCTGCAGACCCCGAGGATAGCAAGAACGTAACTCTGGAGATTAGAGGAGGAACAGGTGGAGACGAGGCTGCTCTCTTCGCAGGCGACCTCTTCAGGATGTACACAAAGTACTGCGAGACAAAGGGATGGCATATTACAGTCAGCAGCTTCTCCGAGGGAGCAAGTGGCGGATATAAAGAAATAATTGCCTCAATAAACGGCGACAACGTCTACGGCACCATGAAATATGAGTCTGGAGTACACCGTGTACAGAGAGTGCCGGCAACAGAGACTCAAGGACGAGTGCATACATCCGCAGCCACGGTAGCAGTGTTACCTGAGGCAGAGGCATTCGACGTACAAATCAATGAGGGTGAGATTAAATGGGACACATTCCGATCATCCGGAGCAGGAGGCCAGAACGTCAACAAGGTGGAATCAGGAGTGAGAGCACGTTACATGTGGAAGAACCCGAACACAGGAGAGACAGAAGAGATTCTCGTGGAGTGTACTGAGACACGTGACCAGCCAAAGAACAAAGAGAGGGCTCTCGCCCGTCTGAGAACATACATCTACGACAAAGAGCATCAAAAATATATTGATGACATTGCGTCAAGGAGAAAGACCATGGTCAGCACCGGAGACCGTTCCGCTAAGATTAGGACATACAACTATCCTCAAGGACGCATCACCGACCATAGAATAAATTACACCATATACAATCTGGCCGCTTTCATGGATGGTGACATACAAGACTGTATCGACCATCTGATAGTTGCGGAAAACGCCGAGCGACTGAAAGAAGCAGAGCTTTAAGATGAACTGGCAATCATATCCTCTAATCCGCCTCGTCATACCAATGATAATTGGTATGGCGGGAGCGGATTTGTCGTATGATTATGTATCCACTAGAATGGCTTGGTTGGTGGTTCTGATGTTTATAAATATGCTGGTGGTCGTGTTTCTCCAGATAAAAAGCGCCAAAGAGACATTGACACGATGTTTCACAATAGCAACTATGACGTTCTTCACCTTGTTCGGGCTGACTATCACCGTAAACAGCATAAGCAAGGCGGAGCAAGAGTACGGTAAGAATTGGAAATACTCACTATACAGAAATAACGGAAGAGGTATAGACTCCGTATCAAACAAGATACAAAAGGATTTACATGAGGTATATGAGAGTCACGGCATTTCAGGACAAGACGGAAGCGTGACAGAGGCTATGACGATAGGCAGAAAAGACGATATCAGTAAATCCACAAGACAAGATTTCTCCAGGGCCGGACTTAGCCACCTACTCGCCATATCGGGATTTCACATATCTATAATATATGTCATACTGCAATGCTTCTTTCTCGGAAGAATAGTGACATACAAATGGAGGATCGTGTCCGACCTCGCAATCGTCTTCTGTCTGTGGACTTACACCTTTGTCACGGGCATGCAACCATCAATAATAAGAGCGGTGACCATGTGTACAATAATTGTGTTAGCACATTGTGCAAAGAGAGAAGCGATATCCATCAACACATGCGCACTAGCTGCATTTATTATGCTCTGTTTAGATCCGCTACTGATATTCCATATCGGCTTTCAGCTGTCATTCCTCGCTGTGACTGGTATTCTGACCATAGGAATACCACTATGCGAGACACTTCGTATCCACAGCAACACAAAGAGTGGGAATTACATATACATAAAAAAGATAATAGTGAAATTATACAATGGAACAATTAGTATCATAGTTATATCTTTGGTGTGTAATATCATCACCATGCCATTAGTATCCTACCACTTTCATCAGATACCTTTACTATCAGTGTTCAGCAATCTCGCAACCACGATACTGGTGACTATACTCATTCCTACAACATGTATATGGTGGCTATTTCTTTGGAACAACACAATATGTGGAACACTCACTGCAATAATACTACACTGTTCCTCACACATAAGACGTACAGCTCACTTCTTCGCTGAACAACCAAGCTCCACATTCCAATGCCAACCAAGCATCCTGGACGTGGTGATGGCGTACCTGTTCATCACAACGATTGCTATTTGGCTGAGAAATAATAACAGCAAAAACACAATATCTATGCTGACTGCATCCATATTATGGATGGCAACAGTGATTGCAGAAAGATTAATAAAGTAATAAGCAGTAGAAAAACATAATCGATTCACTTCTGCTTAGGTACATCAAGAAACGGTATAAATCAAATAAGAATGTATCTCAGACTTATTTGAGCTGTAATAATCATTTGTGAACTGACACTCGAAGACGAATTCCAAATAATGGATTCCTTTATCGTTTGAAGCATTTAGAGAAACACTCAAATTACCAGAACCATCAAGACGGTTAGACACATCAACATCTGTCTCCAAATAATTGCGTAAGGTACAAGACAAGATGTCACAGTGATTACCCGGACTTGTAGCTCTTGAGTAAATTATCATTTTTGAGCCAGGACTATATATGCCAGTACTGGAAACCATATACATCTCCACCATTGGCACCCAAGGCATTTCTGAAACTGAAGGACGGACGAAATGGCGTTCGCCGACACTCAATTCGCCGTTGGACACAGAATATGAGTCTCTGATGAACACAGAACCAGCGAGTGAGTCTACTGAATTATATAAAGTAAGTGTAAGGTCCGATCTCTCCTGATAATAACCTTCAGCATTATAAATCATCACATTGTTCGTTCCGTTACGACTTCCGTTTTGTGTTGTCCAATAACAATATGTATCGTCCGAATGAAAAATAAAATGACCAACAACATCATCATTCTCATCCACACCATACTCCACCCATTCCCCCTCAATAGGACTTGCGGCAGGCTCATCAGTATCAGAGCAAGACACTAAAAAAGAAAGAAAAGAGCAACACAAAAGAAAACGATATCCAAGTGATTTCATATAAAAGTATTATTAAAGGTTACGTCATTAAGGACAAAAGGTCATCAGACCTTATAAATCAGGATACTTCAGTGAAGTCATGGCGAAAATAAGAATAATTAATGAGAAAAAGGTAAAAAATACGTTTTTTATTTATAAAATGTGAAAAGGAAACTGAATTAGCAAGAAATAAGAGATTATACAACTTATAATAAGATATTAAAGACAAATGAATATGCGAGAGTCGCATACAACGGATTTCTGCGCAAGACAATGTGCACTT
>CALCEL010000098.1 GCA_937900485.1 uncultured Prevotellaceae bacterium | reverse complement strand
ATTCTCGCTATGCGTATGCATGAACGGGAAAGGGGGCTTTATGAGGGACGACTAATTATCATGTCATATCCGCTGACGGCGACGGTCTCGCGGATCTGTTCATCTGGCATCAAGGTAAGGACAGGTATCGTGTCTATTACTCTTTTGAGAACGGTTCCAATAGCGCCGGCATGTTGGCGCACCATGTTGACAAGGCCATTTCTGTCAAGTGGGGTAAAGTGGATTTCCTTGACTATAACGGAGATGGTATAACAGATTATCTTAGCAGAAGGGAAGATTACAAATATACAGGACCTCGTTACCCCCTAAAGAGTTTTATCCTGGTGGACGGCCGGATAGATGCGAACGGTAAGGAGGTGGAGTCGTCAGGCCGTGATTTGTTTTATATGAAAGAGAACGCCGATGTGTATGTCGGTGATTTCAACGGTGACGGAAAGTCTGATATTTTTTATCGTGATGTCTCTGCCAAAGAGGCCAAGATTTGTCTTTCTGACGTGAACGGTATATTGTGTGGAGGAAGTTATGGGGTCATATCTGACAATTATCTCAAGACTGACAAGGAAAGTGAGATTCATGTTGGTGATTATAATGGTGACGGCTTGGATGACTTTTGCGCGATTGAGAGAGACGCGTCCGCTAATCCTAAGGAGACTACAAAGTACTTCGTGTTCTACATTAACAACGGCTGCACCTTTGACAGGTATGTCACTGATCCCGCGGAGAATCCAAAGGAGTACACATACAGTGCGGTTGACATGAATGGTGATGGTAAGACGGATCTGTTCAGGTTGTCCAAAGACAGGAAAAATGAGGAAAAGTCGAGAGCGTACGGCATGTATTGCGCACCGTCATCTTTTCATTCGCTGTTGTCGGGGATAACTGACGGTATGGGATGTACCACGGAAATCACTTATAAGAGTATGAGCGACGGTGGAGTGTTTAAGCGCGGAGACACGTTCCAGTACCCGTTGTCGTCATTCGGCTCCGTATGGCCGTTGGTGTACAGGGTACGGACACCTGACGGCATAGACGGTAACAACGACGTGTTTTATTATTACGAGAACGCCATAATGCACCGCAAGGGACGCGGATTTCTTGGATTTGAGTGCTTTACCGTGAAAGACATGTCTAATAGGGCCGAAGATAAAACATACTATGAGATTAACCGCAAGATGTATGTTGTCGGCGTGAAATGTCAGGAAAAGTATGTGTCAGACAAACTTGTGGAAAAACAAGTGTGCGAGAACACTTATGTTGACGGCTGGCGTGCTTATGTTCCTGCCAAAACGACGACATATACGTATTCCGACAAATCAGACGAGATACTGTGTGCTGTCGAGTCACAGACTTGTTATGACAGATATGGTAATGTGACCAAAACCGTAACTGATAACGGGGACGTCAGGACTGTGCTGGAGAATGCTTATGAGGATGATTATGATAGGTGGTATCTGGGCCGTCTTGTGAGTTCAAAAGTCAATAAGACCGGTTCTGCCGGAATAGTTAAGCGCGAGTCTGAATTTGAGTATGACCCGGAGTCTGGAATGCTAGTCTCAGAATGGATAGAACCTTACGACACGGAACTGGGCTATAAGAAAAACTACATTCATGATGTCTACGGCAATATAATAGAAAGCGTCGTTGTCCCGAATAACAAAAACTATGCTCCGCGCAAGACAAAAACGTGTTATGACAGTAAGGGAAGGTTCATCGTGAGAGAGGAGAATGCCCTTGGATATGTCACGAGCCATGCTGTTGACCCTGACAGTGACCTTGAGCTGAGCCTGACGGACGCCAACGGACATGAGACTTTATATGAGTATGACAAATACGGCAGGGTGCGGAAGACCTCCAATCCCTTGGGAAGTGCGCTCACTTTCAGCGGATGGTGTGACGGGATGCCTGAGGCTCCGGATAAGGCTTTGTCCTTCTCTTACACTGAGACGGTGGGTGAACCTTCGGAGTGGACGTTCTTCGACTGTCTCGGACGCACTGTCCGTAAGGTGACTGAGTCATTGAATGGACGTAAAGTGTATGTTGATTATGGCTACGATAAACGCGGTAATCTGGTTAGACGTTCAGAACCTCACTATGAAGACTGCGGGCGTGGCGTCCGTTATATGGAGGATGATTATGACCTGAGGGGACGAGTCTTCAGACACAAGAATCTGAGGGGAGATTACAGCTTCGTGAAATATGAGGACTTCAAGGTGACTGCGGTTGATGAGTTGAGTCGAAGAACCGTGAAAGAGACAGATGTCAACGGCAATCTGGTGAAGGTGACGGATGACGCTGGTACTGAGATACAATATAGTTACGATGTGTCTGGACATTGCGTGAGGATAGTGGGCCCCCGCACGGTCGTGGAGATGGAATATGACAATGTGGGTAATCGTGTTTATCTGAGTGATCCTGATCTGGGTGTCAGCACTTACGAGTACAACGCTTACGGGGAGCTCGTCGCATCAGAGAACGGCCGTGGACAGGTCACGAGATATGAGTATGATGTGTTGGGACGAGTCACGAGGGAGACGCGTCCGGATATGGTGGTCACGACGGAGTATGATGACATGGAGCATAAGGGTACGGTGAAGAGTGTCGAGACATCAACAGGAGTGAGGGAGGAATATTTTTATGATTCGTACGAAAGAGCGGTAAACACAAAGAAGACAATCAATGGTAAGGTCGCCTCTTTTGCGGTTTCTTATAATGCTGACAACAAAATTGACGTCGTTAGCTATCCTAACGGATTGTCCGTGAGGCGCAACTATGACTCCAACGGCTATTTGACAAGTGTGTCAGACTGCGTGTCGGGATTAGTGTATTGGCGGAAGGACAAGGTGAATGCCAGGGGTGATGTCGAGAAGGAGACCTATGGTAATGGGCTGTCCACCGTCATGGCTTATGATGGATGGACTGGAAATCTGATGTCGATTCGTACAGAGGGCGTGCAAAACTTGCGGTATTCATACGACAAGGTGGGGAATTTGTCGTCGCGAGTGGATTTGAGAAGAGACCTGAAGGAACGGTTTGAGTACGATAATCTGAATCAGCTCATAAGGGTGTATAAGGGAAATGACCTTGTGCAGGAAATGACCTACGACAATGCCGGTAATATCTTGTCTAAGACTGGCGTGGGACACGGCTTCACCTATAATCGCGGCACTAACCGAATCTCGTCGTTTGTCTCAGACGGATACGAACCGAAATTGTGGGACTGGATTGCTTATTATTACTGTCCGCTAAACATTAAAGCTCCATCAAAAAATTAGGGCTGGCACT
>CALCEL010000097.1 GCA_937900485.1 uncultured Prevotellaceae bacterium | reverse complement strand
CCACTGGTAATAAAGAGGTTGGGCATGGATAGGTCGTGTTTAGCGGACAGTAATATAAAAATATGGATATTAAGGAAAAAACAAAAAACATCATCATCGATCTTGGAGGTGTCATCATCGACGTGGATATGATGTGCTCATTCCGACGCATGGAGTCGCTTGGCATCGATGTAAAGTCAATGCTCGTGACTGCCAGTGATAACGCCGCATCAGGCAAGGGAGCCGTGGTATGTGACGGCTTGTCCATCAGCGGTGTGCTGGAGGAGTATCAGGAGGGTAAGGTTCGCTCCGACGACTTTGTGGCTGGAGCGTTACGTATGTGTGGGGCTGGAGTCACCTCTGCTCAGGTCATTGACGCTTGGAACGCCTGTCTCTTTGACATTCCGGAGTCTCGTCTTGAGGTGATACGTGAGCTTAGAAGTAAGTACACCGTCTCGCTGTTGTCTAACACCAACGACATACATTGGAGATATATCGTGGACCGTTACTTCTCGTCACCTGGACATACGGTCGACTGCTTCTTCGACCATGTCTTTCTCTCCCATGAGATACATCTTGCCAAGCCACGTCCAGAGGTGTATAGTCACGTGCTGTCCGTGATAGGCTCTGACGGCTCCGACTGTCTGTTCTTCGATGACTCGTCCGCCAATCTTGAGGCTGCCGCTGCACAAGGCATAGCCGGCTATCATGCCGTGGATGGTCTGCCACTCGACTTCTGCCGCTCGCTGCTTTGACGTTGACGAGTCTTCTCTGTGACATCGTGATGTCTCATCTGTATGTGGAAAGTACTGTTCGTATAAGGTATATGTACCTTGTGTAAATATCGTAATTGTGCTATGTTTATGACTTTTGCACACACTATATATAGGGTGAAGATTATTAGTGATGAGAAAGTCATGTCTTGCTTGAGGTGTGGAAACGCTAGTGTATGACAAAAAAAGAAGGACTGGAGATATCTCCAGTCCTTCTTTCTTTGTTATAGCCCTTAGCCTTGTTATCACTTCACGAGAACCTTCTTGACAGAGCCGTCAGAGAAGAGAACGATGTTAACGCCCTTCTGGAGCTCATTTGACTGTACGCCTGCGACATTGTAGAACGCCACAGGAGTGACATTGTCAGAAGCGATCTCCTCGACACCTGTAGTGTAGATGTCCTCTGGGAGGTCATCATAAGTGTAGAACTTGATGCCGAGCAAGTGGCAGAAGCCAGATGATGGTCCAGGGAGAGTGACGCTGAGGAGCTCATCCTCTGGAGCCACGTATACGAGGTTACGAGTGATAGCGTTGTTCTCGCTGTCGTAAGTCATGTAGTTAGAGCCACCTGCGTCAGCGATAGTGAAGACAACGACCTCACCAGCCTTAAGTCTGCTTCTGTCGAATGTGAATGTTGGCTTGGTCATGAATGTGAGTCCGAGGTTGAAGTTACCGAGGTAGTTCATAATCTGTGAGATGCCGTTCTTGATAGGGCAGTCCACTGTGATGCCTTCACCGAGAATGTTAGTGAGGTCAGTAGCGTATGAGTAAGTGACGTCATCGCCCTCGCCCTCAGTTATCACGTTGAGAGTAGCGCGCATGTGGTTAGAAGCGCCGTCCCATGTCCATCCGCTCTCCTTGAACACAGCTACCACGTTCTCGCCTGTGAGGTCTGTGCCGTCGTTAGCGACGCCGTTCTCGAACTCAGTCTGGCTATAGTAAGTCTTCTCGCCTGTCTCAGCGTCCTCGATGTAGCATCCGTCGCCTGCCTCGCCCATGATGAGGCTTCTGATTTCCTCAGTAGGGTTAGCGAGGTTGATGAGAAGAGTGTTCGCATCCATCTTCTGAACCATGTTGATGCCTGCGAAGTCAGCAGAAAAGACAGTCTCGTTGTCAGCGTATCCGTCGCACTTAGAAGTTACGGTACCTGTTGTTGTGATAGACACGATGTCTCCGGCGCTGAGAGCCTCCGCATACTTCTCTCCGTTGTCACCCTCGAAGTTGAATGTGACAGTCTCGCCGCAGAGCGTGTTGTTCTCGAAGCTGATCTGGTACTTTCTCTCAGTGCCCTCCACGTCAACGAGAGTGAGTGTAGGTGTGTTGAGCTGAATCTCCTCGATAGACACCTGGAATGTGACGATGTCAGAGAATCCGCCTGTAGAGGAAACAGTGGCAGCCATGATGTTCAGGATGCCGTCGCCGTCCTCATCATCGTTGTATGACACATCCTCGTAGCCACCCTCGTAACCGCGGTCGCCATAAGCCTCGCCGTCAATAGGAGTGAGTATCTTCTTGTATACTGCTGTGGAATCAGTAGAGAGTGTGTCGCCAGTCTCTGGGTCTATGTTATATGTGTAGTCGTAGTGGTCGATTTCTTCTGTGTCCTCAGTGTAGAGAGCCTCCTCACCGGCGTCAGCGATACCCCACCATACAGAGCAGTCAGAGCCTAAAGTTGACTCGCCGGCCTTGAACTCGATGCTACGAGCTCTGCCGTCCACCTTGCGTACAGCCATTGTCGGTGTTGACACGAACTCATCAGCTGAAGCGTCCATCCAGATCTGCAAACCCTGTATTGATGCGTACTTACCGAAGGCGATGTACAACGCTCCGTCCTCTACTACCTTGAAGTATCTATAGCCGTCAGAGATAGAGTCATCGCCCTCGACCCAGTTCTTGTTCTGCAGGTCTCTCACGTCGCTCGTGATTTCCTCAACCACGTCAGTGAATCCGTTGTTAGAGAGATAGGATGCTGTCCATGCAGGCACTGTGCCGTCTACACTGGCCTTCTGGATGCGGTTACAGTTGACGGCGTAAGTGTGGTCTGTAGCACCGCTTGCCTCAGTGATGTAGTTTGAACCACTGCTCTGGATACAGAGAATCTGCCCTGCCTTCAGTCCTGCGAACACTGCGTAGCGGATACCGTTCTTGTTGTTGTAGAGCCCATAGGTAGAGTTGAACTCGATGTTTCCGATACCCATGTACCAGCCTTCCATTCCTTCGTTAGTCACCTTGACGATGGTGTAGCCGTCACAAAGAGGCATGCCCGTGTCGTCCTTGTCGCCTGTGGTGAAGGTTGCCGGTGTAATCTCTTTTCCGTTCACTGTGAGTCCGATGAAATCATAAGTCTTCAACAATCTCATGTTGTAATCTGAACCTTGGAGAATGGCGTTCTCCTGTGGGATGGTAAACTCCTCCGCATTGGCAGTCAAAGCCGGAGCCAGCAATGACGCGGCAATCATAAATGAGTAGAATTTTCTCATAAGGTTAAGTTAGTTATTTAAAGTTCATGTATAATCTGGTACTATTACAGGTGTTATCCCATTCATGGCTTAGGATGTGGCGAAATTATTATTTTTTTTTTTTTCATCCAAGTAAAGTGAGCGAAAAACATCGATTTGACACTTTATTTCTTTTTTTTTGATAATTTTGTATGACGTTAGAGGACACGTTATATGTGTTGTGCCTCATTTAGCAATAAAAGGTTATCATTATGGAAAGTGGTGGTGTTATGTCGTCCGGCTATGTGTCGGAGCGTCAGTCTGTGAAAAAGGAATTACGCGCATGTGTGAGGCGTAAGAAGAAACAGTACACTGCGGAGTGTCTGTCTGAGTGGTCGCTCTCGTTGTGCCGTTCATTGATGAGTGACGGTCTGTGGCTTGCCGCGCGTGTCGTGCTTCTCTACCACTCGTTGCCTGATGAGGTCGACACGGCATCCTTGCTTGCAGCTGCGTCGCATGACGGCAAAACGGTGTTGTTGCCCATGGTCAAGGGTGACGACCTTGAGTTGCGTGTGTACGATGGTGAGGACAGCCTGTCGCTGGGAGCCTATGGGATATACGAGCCGTGTGGCGTCCTGTTTCCTGAGAGTCGTTACGGTGAGGTTGACCTTGTCGTTGTGCCAGGCATGGCGTTCGACGCTTATGGTCATCGTCTTGGCCGTGGCAAGGGCTATTATGACCGTCTGCTGCCCAAGCTGTCGAAGGCTCACAGGACTGGTCTGTGTTTTCCCTTTCAGATGGTCGACGAGGTGCCCAGTGAGCCGCACGACGTGAGGATGAGTGAGGTGGTCTGCCAAAATATGACGTGTGGCAGCTGTGATTCGTCAAAAAAAGTATAACTTTGCGGTATGGAACAACTTTACAGAATCAATCTGCCGGTGGTCGACTCGACCAACAGCTTCGTACGTGACATGCTTGACTCGCGATGCGACATGCCGGGCATGACACTCGTGGTGGCTGACAGTCAGACGGCGGGCAGGGGACAGCAGGGCAACAGCTGGGAGTCGGAGACAGGCGTTAACCTGCTCTTCTCCATTCTCTGTCATCCTGACTTCACTCTTCCTTCCGAGCAGTTCATCTTGTCGCAGTGCATGGCGCTGGCAGTGTGCGGAGCTGTACGTGAAGCTCTCGTCGCCGAGGATGTCACTGAGGCGGTGAGCGTGAAATGGCCCAACGACGTGTACGTGGGAGACAGGAAAGTGTCGGGCACGCTCATCGAGTGTGACCTTCTGGGACGTGTGATAGCCAACTGTATTATCGGTACGGGCATCAACGTCAACCAGCAGGAGTTCCACAGCGACGCTCCGAACCCTGTGTCCATGTGTCAGCTCTGTGGTCATGAGCTGGACCGTGAGACTATACTCGATGATGTGATGCGACGGTTCCGTCTCTACTACGAGGATGTGAGACGCGGAGAGGCAGACAAGGTCAGGGCAGAGTATATGCGTAGCCTGTATTGGCGAGATGGACGTCATCACTTTGAGGATGTGAGAGGAGAGTTCACTGCGGAGATTGCCGGCATTGAGCCTACGGGACATCTGGTTCTCAGGTTCGACAACGGTGCCTCGGTGCGTTATGAGTTCAAGGAGGTGCGATTCCTTATCGACTGTCATTAGACCAGTTTGCTCGTCGTGTCATGACGGAGTCTTAGCACGTCTTGCGGCGTATGTGACGTCGCATCGTTTCTTGACGTGCCTTCCGTCATCGTCGTTTCGGTCATTTCATATCATAATACCCGCATCGAAGCGTGGTAACAGAATAAAACAACAATAGAAGAAGATGAATAAACCACAGAACATACATATATCAGACTATAACTATCCGTTGCCTGATGAACGGATAGCCAAATTCCCGCTGGCGGAGCGTGACAGCAGCAAGCTGCTCGTGTACGACCATGGTGAGGTGCGGGAAGACGTGTTCACCTCCTTACCATCTTACCTGCCTTCGAACGCCCTCATGGTGTTTAACAACACGAAGGTTATTCAGGCCCGACTGCATTTCCGTAAGGCGAGCACTCAGGATGGAGTACAGGGTGCTCTCATCGAGGTGTTCTGCCTCGAGCCGGCATCTCCGAATGACTATCAGCTCAACTTCTCGCAGAGAGGATGTGTGACATGGTATTGTCTGGTGGGCAATCTGAAGAAATGGAAGGAGGGCAGTCTGAGCCGTGCCATCGAGATGCCTGACGGCCAAACGCTGACACTGTCGTGTGAGCGTTTGGGTCTGCATGGGACGAGTCATGAGATACGTTTCACGTGGGATGGTGACTATACGTGGGCAGAGCTTCTCGACGCTGTGGGCGAGCTGCCTATACCGCCATACCTCAACCGAGAGACGCAGGAGTCTGACAAGAGGACGTACCAGACCGTTTATTCCAAGATTAAGGGCAGTGTGGCGGCACCTACCGCAGGTCTGCATTTCACGGAGCGTGTGCTGAAGGCTATTGATGACGCCGGTATTGAGCGTGAGGAGCTGACGCTTCACGTGGGCGCCGGCACGTTCAAGCCAGTGAAGAGCGAGGAGATTGGTGGTCATGAGATGCACACGGAGCATATCGCCGTGCGTCGTCAGACCATCGAGAAGCTCATAGCGCATGGCGGAAAAGCCATAGCGGTAGGCACCACGAGTGTGCGTACGCTGGAGAGCCTCTATTACATGGGTGTTAAGAGCCTGAGTCTGACGGACGAGAGCGGTGACGGCGAGGAACTGCACGTGGAGCAGTGGTTGCCGTATGAGTATGTGGAGCGCTGTGAGGCATACGGTGCTGAGCCGTTGTCCACCGTTGAGGCTCTACGAGCATTGCTCGACTACATGGGACGTCACGCCATGGATGTGTTACACTCCAGCACCCAGATTATCATAGCTCCGGGATATGACTATCATATCGTCAGACGTATGGTGACGAATTTCCATCAGCCTCAGAGCACGCTGCTGTTGCTCGTGTCGGCATTTGTCAAAGGCGACTGGCATAAGATATATGACTATGCCCTCTCGCACGACTTCCGTTTCCTGAGCTATGGTGACTCTTCACTGCTCATGCCATGACACGCGCGGCGTGTGCTGTTTGTTAATGACTTATACATGACTAAAATGCGAGATAATAACGAGGAGATGTTCCCGGTCGTCGATGAGGACGGTAACATCATAGGAGCAGCCACCAGAGGTGAGTGTCACGGAGGAAGTAAGAAACTGCATCCCGTGGTTCATCTGCATGTGTTCAACAGTCGCGGCGAGCTCTACCTGCAGCGCCGTCCGGACTGGAAGGACATACAGCCGGGTAAGTGGGACACTGCCGTGGGTGGCCATGTGGACCTCGGCGAATGCGTGGAGGACGCGCTGCTCAGAGAGGCGAGAGAGGAGCTGGGCATCAGCGAATTCGTGCCGAAGCGTATGTGCAGCTATGTCTTCGAGTCCGACCGTGAGCGTGAGCTGGTGTTCGTTCATAAGACGGTGTACGACGGGATGATAACACCAAGCGAAGAGCTGGACGGAGGACGTTTCTGGAGCCGTGACGAGATACTCGACAGTGTGGGCAAGGGTGTGTTCACTCCTAACTTCGAGAAAGAGATGACACGTGTGTCACTGTTCGACGGCATACGATGACGCTTCACTGTCCCGGTCAGGTGATGACAATGAATAGGATAACAACAAATAATCATATAATCAAACTAACTTTACTATCTATGTTAAAGACATCAAGGATGACACGCGCGGCGGCACTTTTGGCTGCAGTGGCGTTACAGTCCTCAATTTTAGTTACCAGCATGTCGGCACAGGATATCTGGCTCGACATAAACGGTGTGCGTGACCTTACCGCCGACTCCATCGACATCGCCAATCAGGCGCGTCCTGTACCAGGCTCGTCACGTAAGGGTGACAACCCGGTTCTGTTCCTCGTTGGTAACTCCACGATGCGTACCGGCACACGCGGCAATGGCGACAATGGTCAGTGGGGCTGGGGCTTCTATGCACATGAGTATTATGATGAGAGTAAGATAACCGTGGAGAACCACGCTCTGGGCGGCACCTCGCCTCGCACGTTCTATAAGAACCTGTGGACTCCTGTTGTCAGTGCTGTGCGACCGGGCGACTATGTGTTTCTGGAACTTGGACATAACGACAATGGTCCTATTGACTCCATACGCGCTCGCTCCAGCTACCGACCTGACGGTAAGCTCAGTCTCGCTAACGACTCTGTTATCATATATAATAAGGTGACGAAGTCACAAGACACAGTCTATACCTTCGGCGGATACATCCGACGCTTTGTCAACGAGGTGCGCGCCAAGGGAGGCACACCGGTGCTTTTCACCCTCACTCCTCGCAATGCCTACGAGGCTACCGACCCTAATAAGATACAACGTAAGCTGACAGACTTCACGCCAGCCATCTTTAAGCTGGGTAAGGAGATGGGATGCCCGGTTATCGACCTCAATGACATCTCCGCGCGTAAGCTCGAGAGCTACGGCAAATGGAAGACTGACTACCATTTCTACCTTGACAAGATTCACTCAAGCGCATGGGGAGCCATGATGAACGCGCGCAGTGCGGCTGAGGGTGTGGCGGCAAGCAGTGACAGCCAGTTGACACGTCTCAAGTCGTTCATGAGTGACAAGGTGACACCTAAGCGTTGCGACAAGCGACGTCAAAAGGACAAGCCTATGGTGTTCCTCTGCGGCGACTCAACAGGTAAGAACGAGGATAAGAAGCCGGACGGCATGTGGGGGTGGGGCTCACAGGGCTACACCGTGTTCGACAGCACGAAGTGTGTGTTCCAGAATCAGGCTAAGGCTGGACGTTCCACACGCACGTATATCGACGAGGGCAGATGGGAAGAGGTGTATAACTCTCTAGAGCCTGGTGACGTGGTGCTCATCCAGTACGGACATAATGACATCGGAGGTATCGACCGCGACAAGGAACGAGGCGTGATAGCATGCGCCGGTGACACGAGCCATGTGTACCACCTCAAGAGCAATGGCAAGAACAAGGTCGTCTACTCTTTCGGATGGTACGTGAAGAAGATGGTCAACGACGCGTTGGAGAAGGGCGCGCATCCTGTGATCCTCTCGTTCACTCCTCGTAATGAGTGGCATGAGGGTAAGGGCGACGTCAAGGGTACGTTCTATCCTGTCAAAGAGAAGAAGGGACGTTATTACATAGAGCGCAGGAACGACAAGTATATCCCTGAGTGGGATAAGCAGATAGCCGAGGAGATGGGTGTCGAGTTCGTGGATGTGCATAACATCACTGCCGACTACCTCGACAAGAAGTGCGGCAAGAAGGGTAAGGAGGCTGCCATGCAGTACTTCAACCATGACCATACGCACACATCACTCAAGGGCGCTCAGCTCAACGCACAGAGTGTGGCCAAGGGTCTCCGCGGCATAAAGAGTCCTGTGGCTGAGTTACTTAAGAAGTAAGACGTCTCATCATAAACGCAATGCAAGCCGAGGGTTTATCCTTCGGCTTGCTTTTTTATATGCTTGTCTGTGTCACGTCTTTCCGTGTTCCGTCTTGTTTCATCTCTTACACATTCCGCCCAGTTCTATGCCAGTTGCTCTTTTTGCGACAACTTGCTGCGCATCAGAATCGTTGTTACGAAGGAAAGACACCGTGCGCTTTGTCACAGGTCAAGTGGAAGGGCGGAAAAGCTGACAGTTTGGGGTGTTACCAAATTTCTTATACCTATTTTTGAGTTAAAATTAGGTTAACTTATTGATAATCCATAAATAAGGTATTTAAAAACCTTGTGTCTCTTTTTTTGAATTCTTAGGTTAGGATATATGCTACAAACAGGTCTGCGTTTTTCAAAATCCTAACCTGAATTTTTCAACGTCCTAACCTAAGAATTTCAGACGCCGAATAAAGCATGAGAAAATTTCAGAAGTCATTTTTTCGCTGACACGTGTCAACGGAAAAAGGGAAATATGTGACAACGGAAAATGTGCGAAATGGAATGAAAATCCTGTCAGTGTTTTCTTTTGATTCTATATGGTGTTTTAAGATATATTTTTGGTTCATCCGACATTTCGAGTGATACGGCAGTCGTGTAGTGCATAGAGTCTTAG
>CALCEL010000096.1 GCA_937900485.1 uncultured Prevotellaceae bacterium | reverse complement strand
CAAGGAAGAGTCTTGTGACAATCTCGCCGCGCGAATAGAGAAGAATGTGCTTGACTATCTTGCACTGCGCAAGAAAGCGTGAGCTGTGAAAGCTTATGTACGAACAGGAAAATATTAAACCTTACGGAGAGAATGGTTCAAAGCGTCAGCAGGTCGAGACAATGTTCGATAACATTGCTCACTCCTATGACTTTTTGAACCATACTCTTTCGTTTGGTATTGACCGTCTCTGGCGTAACAGCGCTATCAAGTACCTGAAGGACTGTATGCCTAAGTACGACAGCGTACTTGACATTGCCACAGGAACAGGCGACTTCGCAGTTTTGGCGTTCCAGAAGCTGAAGCCGTCGCGTGTGGTGGGAATAGACATCTCGGAGAAGATGATGGACGTAGGACGTGAGAAAGTCAGACGTCTCGGAATACAAGACCATATAGTTTTTGAGAAAGAGGATTGTTCTTCACTGAGTTTCCAAGATAACAGTTTCGATGCTGTGATCAGTGCTTTCGCTCTGCGTAATTTCGAGAACCTGGATGCGTGTCTTAAGGAGATGCGTCGTGTGATGAGTGAGGACGGACATCTCTCAGTCATCGATTTGTGTACACCAGTCAGTTTCCCGATGAAGCAGCTGTTTTATGTCTATTCACGTCTGGTCATGCCCCTGGTGGGGAAATTCGTGTCCAGTGACGACAACGCATACAGCTACTTGCCGGAGACCATGAGTGCCGTTCCGCAGGCAGAGCGTATGTGCTCTATCATCCGGAATGCCGGATTCACAAACGTGAGATACAAGCGTTTGATATTCGGAATGTGCATATTATATACCGCAGATAAGTAAAGATGGATAAATACGGACTTTTGGGTTACCCCCTCGGTCACTCTTTCAGCAAGAGGTTCTTCACTGAGAAGTTTGAGAGAGAGCATATTGAGGCGGAGTATGAGAATTATGAGATTGCCGACATCAGCTTGTATGTCGACACGTTGAATGACAATCCTGAGTTGCGCGGACATAACGTCACCATTCCGTATAAGCAACAGATTATACCTTATCTCGACGAGTTGTCGGACGAGGCGCGTGAGATTGGGGCGGTGAACGTGGTGCGTGTAGGCAAGAAAGACGGCAAGCGCTATTTGAAAGGCTTCAACAGCGATGTCATCGGTTTTGTCGAGTCACTCAAACCCTTGCTGCGCCCTCATCACCGGAAAGCGCTCATCCTCGGTACCGGAGGAGCGTCGAAGGCTGTGAGATATGGACTGGAGGAAAAGTTAGGCATAGAGACTCTATATGTGTCACGTACCGCTAAACCGGGTGTGACAACATACGTCCAGGTCACTCCTGAACTTATACGTGAGTACGAGGTAATAGTTAATTGCTCACCGTGCGGCATGTTCCCTAAGGTGGATGAGTGTCCGCTGTTGCCGTATGACGCCATGACATCAGATAATATCCTCTATGATCTGGTGTATAATCCGGAGGAGACACTGTTCATGAGACGTGGCTCTGAAAACGGTGCCGTGGTGAAAAACGGATTGGAGATGCTGATACTGCAGGCGAAGGCAAGTTGGAGATTTTGGAATGACGGGAAATAATTTATGGTGAGACAAAGCAAGAAAACTACAGGTAAGAATACGCGCGCGACATCGTCAGCGGCTGGAGCGAGACGTCAACGGGCGACAAAGTCCGTGGGGACGGGTAAAACCTTGTCGGGAAAGATTCGGACAGGCGCCATAAGATTTCTCGTGTGTGCCTTCTTTTCTCTGCTTCTCTCAATGTTGTTGTTTGTGTTCGGAGTGAGCTATTATGTTATATATGAGGGGCTACGTCCGACAGAGAAAGATATGGATGAGGTGTATGGATACATGTACAGTGAGTATCCGTTCCTGCGTCCCTGGGTCACTAATCTGAACAGACATAAGATGCTAAGAGACACGGTCATTGTGGCTGACGACAGCACTAAGCTGCACGCTTACATCATACCTGCCGAGGAACCTACTCCTAACACCGCTGTGGTCGTGCATGGACACCGATGCTGCGCGGTGGAGATGTTCCACATAGCGTACATGTATCATCATGACATGGGATTCAATGTCCTCTTGCCCGACCTGAGGGCTCACGGACTGAGTGAGGGCACTCACGTACAGATGGGATGGCTGGACAGACTCGATGTGATTAGATGGATGGATGTGGCCAATGATGTGTTCGGCGGATCCACGCGTATGGTGGTGCACGGAATATCCATGGGTGCGGCTACCACGATGATGGTGTCTGGTGAGGAACGTCAGCCGGACTATGTCAAGTGCTACGTCGAGGATTGTGGCTACACAGACGTGTGGGACGAGTTCTCGTACGTATCCAGACACGACTATCATATAGCGCCATTCCCGTTCATTAACATAGCAAGCCGGATATGTAAGTGGAAGTACGGATGGGACTTCCGTGAGGCTTCGGCGCTCAGACAGGTACGCAAGTCGGTCAAGCCGATGCTGTTCATTCACGGACTGAGCGATACCTATGTGCCGTCAGAAATGGTTAACCGTCTTTATATGGCGAAGAAAAAGGATAAGAGTATATGGACGAAGAAAGGAGTCATGCACGCGCGTATGTATCATGACTATAGAAAGGAATACACTCACGAGGTGAGCCAGTTCGTCAATATGTGGTTTTATAAGTGACCGCCTCTGCTATTTATGAGGAATACAAACTGATTAACAATATATAACATGAAAATCGGAATTTCAGTCTTTGCGTTCGTCTTCGCAAGTGTCTTTACCTATGGTCAGACGGACTCGCTGTCGTTGAATGATGTGGTGGTGACGGGTACACGATATGCTGCTGATGTGCGCCACCTTCCGATGACAGTAAATGTGATTGACCGTCAGACTCTTACCTCTCAACAACAGACTAATGTGTTGCCGACTGTCATGCAGCAGGTGCCGGGCGTGTTTGTCACGAGCCGTGCCTTGATGGGGTATGGCGTGTCCACTGGTGCTGCTGGAGGTGTCAACATGAGAGGTGTCTCCGGAGGAGCCGGACAGATGCTCGTGTTGATAGACGGACATCCACAGTACAACGGCGTGTACGGACACCCTATCAGCGACAGCTACCAGACCTTGATGGCTGAGCGAGTGGAGGTGCTGCGTGGGCCGGCGTCTGTCTTGTATGGCTCAAATGCTATGGGCGGAGTAATAAACATCGTCACTCGCTCGATACGAGAGGATGGTGTATACACACACCTGAACGCCGGTGCCGGCAGTTACGGGACAGTGCAGACAGAAGTGAATAATCAGGTGAGAAACGGACGTTTCTCGTCAACCGTGTCTGCTCAGTACGGACGCACGGACAACCATCGCCCTCGCATGGGATTTGAACAGTATGGGGGATACGTTAAGTTGGGCTATGATATATGCATGAACTGGAATGCTTATGTCGACGTCAACGTGACTCATTTCAATGCCAGCTATCCGGGAACGACGCAGAAACCGATGTATGACGCCGACCAGTGGATAACACGAGGCGTGTTGTCGGCGGCACTGGAGAATCATTACGACAACACAAATGGCGCACTCAGTGTGTACTCCAACTTCGGACGACATAAGATTGATGATGGAACGACAGACCCGACGACTCCGACGGAACGTCTGTTCCGTTCTAAAGATGCGCTGACGGGTGTCTCGCTGTACCAGAGCGTGAGATTGTTCGAGGGTAACAGGGTGACGGCTGGCGTGGATTATCAGCATATATATGGTAATGCCTATTACACGTCAAAGGAGACCTGTGAGGTGTTGGAGACGTCGAATAAGCAGAGCGGTAAAAGCTATCGCAATGAGATAGCGGGCTATGTGGACGTACGGCAGGACCTGGCGTCATGGGTAACCGTCGACGCGGGAATACGACTGGATCATCATTCCGTGACGGGTTCCGAGTGGATACCACAGGCTGGAGTGGTGGTGCGACCTTGTCATAACAGTGAGGTCAAGCTCATGGGAAGCAAGGGGTTCAGAAACCCTACGATGCGTGAGATGTATCTCTATCCACCATCAAATGAGGACCTGGAACCGGAGCGTTTGTGGAACTATGAGTTGTCATGGCGACACAGACTGGGCATGGTTAACTATGGGGTTAACGTCTTTTATATAAATGGTGATAACATGATTCAGACGGTCAACCGTAAGAATGTCAACACCGGAGAGATAGAGAACTACGGACTGGAGCTTGAGGGACAGTGGACAGTGGACAAACATTGGAATGTGAACATGAACCACTCTTTCCTGCATATGAATAATAAGATCGTGGCAGCTCCTGAATATAAGGTTTTTGCCGGAGCTGACTACCGACAGGGTAAATGGAACGTCAGTGCGGGAGTACAATACATCAACGGACTCTACACAGCTGTCGGTGACAATGAGCAAAAGGAGAATTTCTGCCTGGTCAACGCCACCGTCACCTACGCCTGTCTGCAAAACATGAGGCTGTGGGTACGCGGCGAGAATCTGCTTGCTCAGTCGTACGAGATAAACCTCGGCTATCCTATGCCTAAGGCGACGTTCATGGCAGGTGTCAACGTGTCATTATAATCGTCATAACCGCTGTTGTCATGACCGCATGATGTCTATCGCATGTCTCTGATTGTTTTTAGTAAGGGGTGAGATAGTCATAACATACTCATCCGCAACGCATTCGTGTGCTGCGTTGCGGATTTTTTTGTCGTTACTTGTATGTGTGTGAAGTGCGGATGGTCTTTGTGTCGACAGCTTGGTTACCCTATGTCGATAATCTCTTTTCTCTCTGTCAGTGAGTTAACCAGATTTCCTATCCGTGCCCCTAATTTTTACTGTCCGAAACTCCTCTTTTTTCGTTGACACATGGCAGTGAAAAAATGACTTCTGGAATTTTCCCGTGTTTTATTCGGCGTCTGAAATTCTCAGGTTAGGACGATGAAATGTTAAGGTTAGGATTTTTTAATTCTCAGACCTGCGTATGGACTATATCCTAACCTAAGAATTTCAAAAAAGAGACCTAAAGCTTTTGAACGCATTGTAATAAGATTATCAATAAGTTAACCAAAAATCGAAGAAAAATAGGCATAGGAAATTTGGTGACATTGTAAATTGTCCATTATTCCACCATGTTCCTACGCCTTACTTCCTCCTCTCATCTCCGCTTTCCGCACTCACAAGGGAAAAACTGACGGCGCATGAGTCCACCCGTCCCGTGGCTGCTGACTACGGAACGAGGATTAACCCCAAATCGGTCATTAGAGATTCGTCCAACACGATTTTCTAATGACCGATTTGGGTTCAACGATGTTTGGAAATTCTCAAGTCACAAGGATGACAAGTGTGATAGCACTTAGGGAGAAACGAGTCCTCCCGTCAACAAATGGAAGGAGTATTTGTCCTCATCCCTGTACAATTCGTATTCTTTTTGTTGCACAGTTTGTTTTTGCGATTATAAAAGTCATCAAATACTTCAATCAGAAGTATTTGATGACTTTTATTCAAACAAAAAAGCATCGAACCAAACCCCGCAGATGCCAAATGGCGACACGCAGAAAAGCGCACGGACAAATGATTCAGATGCATTCTATAATGCAAAGTTGGTGAGATGAACATACGCCATGTTCATCTCACTTTATAATATGTGCTGACCTGGTGTCATCGTATTATTTTCTTACCGTTCCTGATGTACAGCATTCCTTTCTTAGTGTTGTCGGAGATGACCACCCGTCTTCCTGACATGTCGAACGTGATGTCCGTGTCGTCAGTTCTTGTCGAATGATTGTGAATGGATGAGATTGTCTTCTCTCCCAGCATGTACGACATGAATTCGTTTATGTCTGTCATAGGCACTTTAGCCACAGTGCTCCAGTATGTGATGAACTTGTCCTGCACTGTATTTCCGTCCAAAGACAAGATGTAGTCGAGCAGGTCAGCAATCTTGTCTTTCGTCCTTGCTGAGTTGTTGTCTGAGAATGTGCTCAGCTCATAGTCCTTGCAGATGTCAGACAGAGACACACCGAGCAGTCCCTCCAGTAGGCACGCCAGTGTGCCGGTTCTGTCACATCCGATGATGCAGTGGAAATATACAGGATGTCCTTTGCGCAGATGTCCTATTATATATTCGAAGTCATCGTAATAGTACTCTGGATGGTAGACGGCTCCGTCGTGATAGTGCTCCGGGTTTGGTATGAGTGCGTAGTCCACGTCGTCTCCAATCATAGACTTCGTCAGTCCGTTGGTCTCGTTTAAGTTTCTCAGGTCCAGCTCCGCTTTTATCCCAAGCTCATGTAACATGTCGCAGTCCTCCTGAGAGTAAGGCACGTTGCTGGTTATTGACTTGATGGCCGATCCTCTGTACAGCAAGCCATAAACGATATGTTTTCCGCTTGTTGTGGCCCAACCTCCCATATCGCGTAAGTTAGGCACGTAGTCCGTGTCAATCATCCTCACCTGACCGCTGGTCTTGAATGTGCCTTTTGATACTGTCTTGCCGTCTTTGACACACTTGTATGAGTACGTCATGTCGGGTAGGAGGTTACGGAGTTGCTCCGCGCCGTTGAGCGCTTCCCATCCTTCAGGCAATGCGGCGGGTTTGTCGCGCGGCGTCACAGGACCTACATTGTAGTATTCCACCACGGACGTGTCTTCCAGCGCGTATTCGAAATCATGCACGAAGGTGTTGACGCGTATGTTCTCTATGCAGAAAGAGCCGTCCTCGGTCAGCACTGCCGGTGTCTCCACGTCGTCCGCTATATCGAGAGTCACGTCGAGCACCAGTCGTTTGTGTGTGCTTTCGTTGGTGTCCGTCGTCGTTATCGCCTGTCTGAACCGGTATGTGTCACCCACATTGCACGTCCATGGCTTCTGCCCGATGTTGAGTATGCATGAGTAGGTGTTCAGATCACAGAAAATCGTGGCGTCATCATTGCCGGAGTTCACCACAAAACCGTCAGCGTTGAACCATTGTCCCGGTGTACGTGAGGTCTGCTCGTTGTTGAGGCTTCCGTCCGGCTCGACTGCCTGTAGTCTCACCTTTCCCTCTTCGAAGGCGGTAGCCATTTGAGTGTAGTCGAAGCCGAGTGAAGACTTGATTTTCGCACGGTCGAGATACACGGGCTGTGAAGGTAAGTATTTTTCTCCGTCGTCATGGTTCTCTTCGGCGTACACGTGTATGCTAAGAGTGTCAGACTTGACTGGAGTCAGGTCGTCGAGCACGTTCAGGTGGGTACGCAGTACCAGTCGATGTGCATTTTTCTTGTTGTCTGCCGGGTAGTAGCAGAGCAGCTGTTCCATAAGGTATCTCTTGCCGTTGACACAATGTCCCGGGTTCTGTCCCACCTTGAGTCTCGTCTTGCTGATTTCGAGTTCGCTGTAGACGCAGGCGTCGCCCCTTTGTGTGTTGGTGACGAATCCCTTGTTGTTGAACCAGTGCGTTGATGAGGCTGAGTTTCCGGACTCGACCGAGCCGTCAGGGTTGAGAGCGTAACAGTTGAGTGTCTTTCCGTAGAGGCTTGTCACCTGTTTTGCGGTGATGCCCAAACGAGCCGCAATTGTCGTCTTGTCCAGAACGATGTATTCGCAGGTAGAGCTGCCGTTCTCGTCAGTCTGGATGAGTATGGATGTCTCGTAGTCTAGGGTGTCTGTCGGGATGTCGTCGCACGTAGGAGATGAGGCGCTGGCCTCGTATGGCAGCCACACGGACATCCTTTCATTAGCACCTCTGTTGTTCCATGCGAAGTACGGTATGGCTGTTAGCTTGTCGTCGGTCTCAGTGATGCTGCCGTGTGTGTCGTATGAGGTCCTCACGCCGTCTATGCTGAGCTTGTATGTGCCGTTGAAATCGCTTGTCCACTCTCTGTTTATCATCGCTCCGTCCTTGACTACACAGTTGTCCACGACTCCGTCGTTGTCATAACCCTCAAGGCAATAAACGACAGGCCCGCATTCCAGTGCCACGAGTCCGTTGAGACTCGTCACCTTGTCAGAAGCCTTGACTCGTCGTACGTTCATAGGTAGGTGTAAAGTCACCTTGTCGTTTTTCTTCCATGTACGACTGAGCACCGCATAGCCGTTTTTGATGCTTATTGAAGTCTGCTTGCCGTTCACGAAAAGCGTGACGTCGCCGGCATTGTCGTCCGAGTAGTAGTATAGGCTACCGTCAACAGGTGTGTTTCTTGCCCAGCCAGGTATCCTTATAAGAAGGTTGAGTTTTGACACGCCGTTAAGTGAGTCGACATTTATGTTTATCTCTCCGTCCCATGGATAGTTTGTGGTCTGCGTCATCGTGACGAACGTCTTGTCGCTGAGGTATATTTGTGCAGTGCTGTTGGTGAACAGATTGACATACACGCTGTCTTTCGTGTGACCGTATGTCATTGACTGCACGCGTGGGATGAACTGGCAGACGTCAGTGTGTTGGTCAGCGCAGCTGAAGTCGCTGACTCTGGTGATGTCACCCTTTGAGTAGAGTGGATTGACAGGTGACACGGAAATGCCGTTTGTGCTTACCGAAGCCAGAAGGACATTATATAATGTGCGTTCTGCCGCATCTATGTATTTTGACTCGCCGCTCAGTCGAAACATGCGGTTGTTCCACTCTATGCTTGCTATCGCTGCTCTTGCGGTGCACGTGGCGTATTCCGTAGGCAGCTCATACTCTTCCCCAAAGACATCGTCAGGGCTGTCAGTGCCTACACCTCCGGTGATGTGAAACTTCGTTCCGGTCATGTCGTCCCAGATAGAACGTACAGCGTTGAGATACTCAGTGTCCTGTTGTGTGGCGGCGATATCCGTCATGGCGCAGTACATGTTCATGGCTCTTGTCGCGTTGCCTACCGCCTTGTCTTGCTTGACCGCCGTGGTGTGAGTCTGGTTGTATTCGTTTTGTCTGCTTGTGTTTGTGCCGCGCAGAGACATGAGGTATTGTGAGAGCGCGAGGTAATTCTTCTCGCCTGTGACGGTGTAGAGGTCTGTCAGCGCCGTTTCCACCGCCTGATGTCCTGACTCGATCTTAAGCTTACCGTCCATGAACACCTTAACGAGCAGGTCGGCGTTTTTCTTCGCCACGTCGAGCAGCTTGGTGGAGTTCGTGGCGTGATAGTGAGCTATGGCTGCCCTGTACAGGTAGGCGCAGTCGTACAACTCGTAGCTGCTGAACGGCTCGTTCACCCATCGGCTGTCGCCTATCCATGGGTGTGGCGCGTCTGGGGCAGCAGCCGTTCTTGCGGTGAACAGGTAGCCGTCATCCTCTTGCGCCTCCGCCACATAGTTGACGAATTGTTCCATCCTGCTTTTCAACTGTGCGTTAGGAGACAGCTGTATGGTGTTCGCAATCGCCTCAATCACCTTATACACGTCAGTGTCGTCATAGGTGTGTTTGCCGACGAAGTAGCCGGTCTGTCCGGCCGCCTTACGAAAGTTACTTATTCTGCCAGATGTGTTGCATGAGTCGGCGGCGTTGCGTATCGTGAGCTGTCTGTTCACGCTGTTACGTTTGTTCCAGAATCCGCTGCTCAGAATGATGTTATCCAGAGAAATATTGTCAATAGGGTAGGTCCCGTATTGTGACTGAGCCTCCGTCCTGGATGAGAGTAGGAGACACATGATGATACATGTGTGGCTTATAGTTCTTATTGTCATAATAGTTTTCCTTTTCGTTAAATAGTGAGTCCGTCTGTTTCCCTGAGCCCATGTACGCCCACGGGTGTGAAATAATCTTGTTCAATAATATTATGCTTATAACCCCTTTCAATGACAAATGTATGAAAAAATATTGATAAGTGTGATGCCGAGATGGGGATAACTTGATGGTTAAGGTCGAATATCTCAATATTTCGTGTGGTAAATATGTCATCGGTATTTTTTGTGGAATGGAAAAATACGTGTATTTTCGCAGTAAAAATACTGACGATGACAAACAAGGTTATATTGAAAGGCCTGAGACTTTACGCCTATCATGGCGTTTTGCCACAGGAACAGAAAGTGGGAGCGTATTATGACATAGACATCGAATTCGAGACGGACTTCAGCGAGGCGATGAGGACGGACTCACTTGAGCACACCGTCAATTACGCTGAGGTGCTGGAGGTCGTGAAAGGTGAGATGGCTCAGAACTCCAAGCTGCTGGAGCACGTGGCTGGTAGGATAGTGAACACTCTGTTCTCCACTTTCCCTGATGTGACAAGCATCAAATTGAGGCTGATGAAGGAGAATCCGCCGATGGGCGCCGATTGTGCCGGGGCGGGCGTGGAAATAGTGAAGAGCCGTGAATAAATGTAACCTAAACCTTGACTGAAAAAAACATTTTTTTTATCTTTGCGGAGATAATACCGAAAATTACCTTAATAACAAATGACTTCAACTAACAAAATGTCAAATTACCGTTGGGTGATTTGTGCTATGTTGTTTCTAGCTACAACTATCAATTACATGGACCGTCAGGTTCTCTCTCTCACATGGGCAGATTTTATTAAGCCGGAGTTTCAGTGGAATGATGATGATTATGGTACGATAACATCCTTTTTCTCTATCTTCTATGCGGTGATAAGCCTGTTTGCCGGCAAGTTCATCGACTGGATGGGTACAAGGAAAGGATATATCTGGGCCATTGTGGTATGGAGCTTGGGTGCTTGTCTTCACGCTGGTTGCGGATGGGTAGCCGTACGGGCTGAGGGACTCAGTTCCGTTGATGAGTTCATGCTTATGGACAAGGCGGCTCAGATCAGTCTTATGGGTCTGACGCTCAGTGTCTGGCTGTTCATCGCTTGCCGTATGATTCTTGCTGTGGGTGAGGCGGGTAACTTCCCTGCCGCTATAAAGGTGACTGCGGAGTTCTTCCCTAAGAAAGACAGGGCACTTGCCACCTCGATTTTCAACTCAGGCGCGTCAATAGGAGCGTTGGTGGCTCCGCTCACCATCCCAGTCTTGGCTAAGCAGTGGGGCTGGGAGATGTCATTCGTCATTATTGGTGCGCTTGGTTTCGTGTGGGCAGGTCTATGGTTGTTCGCCTACGACAAACCGACGGACTGCCGTTTCATGAATGAGACGGAGCTGGCGTACATCAACTCTGATGACGGGGCGGCACCGGTGAGTGACGAGGAAGACAAGACGTTTGTTGCAGGCGACTTCTCTATAATCGATTGTTTCATGTATCGTCAGACGTGGGCTTTCATTGTCGGCAAGCTCTTGACGGACGGTGTGTGGTGGTTCTTCCTGTTCTGGGCCCCTGCCTACTTCAAGGAACTGGGATTCCCAGTCACCACGTTCACCGGACAGATGCTGATATTCGTCTTGTATCTTATCGTGACCATCGTGTCAATCTTTGGTGGTTATCTGCCTAAGTATTTTGTGGAGCAGAAAGGTATGGAGCCGTACGCTGGACGTATGCGCGCAATGCTTATCTTTGCGTTCCTCCCGATTTTCGCCATGTTCGCTCAGCCGTTGGCGTCCTACTCGGTGTGGTTACCATGTGTCATCATTGGACTTGCCGGAGCTGGACACCAGGCGTGGAGCGCCAATCTGTATTCTACGATAGGTGATATGTTCCCTAAGCGCGCCATAGCCACTATCACCGGCATCGGTACGTTGTTCGGTGGTCTGTGCTCGTTCGCCATCAACAAGTGCTCAGGTATGTTGTTTACATATGCTGAGAGCCTGGGGGCAGACTTCTCGTTCTTCGGCGTCGTGGGTAAGCCTGCCGGATACATGATGATATTCTGTTACTGTGCCGTGGCATATCTCGTGGCGTGGTTCATCATGAAAGCCCTGGTGCCTAAGTATAAGCCAATCGAGTGATGATGACGTGTCTCGAGCGTCGTGTTCTTCGCTCCGTCATTATGTTTTATAACATATCATCGTTTTTTTGTCGTAAGCGTGAATATAGACTTTTCAGGAAAAATGTTACTTTTGCGTATGAAAGACATAAACGGATTTATCTTGAGATTAATTATATAAATATATACAAGGATGATAAATAATGACATTTCCGGAGCTTTCATGCTCATGTGTGTCGGTATGATTACGGTGTTCTGCATCTTGCTTATCGTAATTGGACTTGGCAATGTGCTTATCAAATTAGTGAACAGGTTTGCGCCTGAGGAGACGACCACTAAGAAGATGTCGCCGGCAGCTCAGACGAGTCAAAGTGTCGACCCGACAGTCAAAGCCGTCATCGAGGCTGCTGTGTCTAACATCACTGGCGGTAAGGGACACGTCTCTAAGATTACTAAACTTTAATCGACAATAATAAAAACTATATAGAAGAAATGGCAAAAGAAGTGAAATTCTCTTTGGTCTTCCGTGATATGTGGCAGAGCGCAGGTAAGTATCAGCCACGTGTGGACCAGCTTGTAAAGGTAGCTCCGGCTATCATCAGAATGGGATGTTTCGACCGTGTGGAGACAAACGGTGGAGGCTTTGAGCAGGTTAACCTCCTGTATGGAGAGAATCCTAACAAGTCTGTTCGTGAGTGGACTAAGCCTTTCCATGAGGCGGGCATACAGACCCACATGCTCGACCGAGCTCTCAACGGACTTCGTATGAGTCCATGTCCTAAGGACTTGCGTAAGCTCTTTTATAAAGTAAAAAAAGCTCAGGGTACGGATATCACCAGAATCTTCTGTGGACTTAATGACCCTCGCAACGTTATACCTTCAATACAGTACGCCAAGGAGGCTGGTATGATAGCGCAGGCCTCTTTGTGTATCACGTACTCGCCGATACACACTGTCGACTACTATGTCAACCTTGCCAAGACATTCATCGACGCAGGCGCTGACGAGATCTGTCTCAAGGATATGGCAGGTATCGGACGTCCCGTGTCGCTGGGCAAGATCGTGGAGGGAATCAAGGCGTACAAGAATGACATCGTGATCCAGTATCACTCACATGCAGGCCCAGGCTTCTGTATGGCTTCTATCCTTGAGGTATGTAAGGCTGGATGTGACTATGTGGACACTGCCGTGTCTCCTCTCTCATGGGGTACAGGACACGCTGACATCATCGCCGTGCAGGAGATGCTCAAGGATGCCGGCTTCAAGGTTAAGGAGATAAACATGGAGGCGTACATGGAGGTGCGTACTCAGGTTCAGAATATGTGTGACGACTTCCTCGGATACTATATTCCAGAGTTGAATCACCTGAACAACTCGTTGCTCGTCAAGCCAGGTCTGCCTGGAGGTATGATGGGTTCACTCATGACTGACCTCGAGGACAACCTCAAGTCACTTAACAAGTGGAAGGTGAAGAACAACCAGCCAGAGCTGACTACTGACCAACTGCTCGTCAAACTGTTCGACGAGGTGGCGTACGTGTGGCCTAAGGTGGGTTATCCTTGCCTCGTCACTCCGTTCTCTCAGTATGTCAAGAACCTCGCTCTCATGAACGTGATGCAGATGGAGAAGGGTAAGGAAAGATGGTCAATGATTGCCGACAATATCTGGGACATGATTCTCGGAAAGTCTGGACAGCTGCCTGGACCTGTCGCTCCGGAGCTTGTCAAGATGGCAGAGGAACAGGGACGTGAGTTCGAGACTCAGGATCCTCAGTCATATTATCCTGACAAGCTGGAGGACTTCAAGGCTGAGATGAAGGAGAACGGATGGGAACTCGGTCAGGACGACGAGGAGCTGTTTGAGCTTGCCATGCACCCAGAACAGTACCGCGCATATAAGTCTGGCAAGGCTAAAGCTGACTTCGAGGCTGACCTAGCTAAGCGTAAGGCTGCGAAGAGCGCACCGGCAGCGGGTGAGGGACCTAAGTCTGTCACAGTCAATGTCAACGGCGTCAACTATAAGGTGGAGATCGCATACGGAGACGCTCCTGCTCCTGCCGCCAGCGCACCTGCCGCTCAGAACGCTCCTGCTGGAGAGGGCGAGGATGTGCTCGCTCCGCTTGAGGGCAAGTTCTACCTCGTCAAGGATAACTCTGAGACACCTAAGAAGGTGGGTGACAGAGTACAGGCTGGTGACATACTCGGATACATCGAGGCCATGAAGACCTTCAACGCTATCCGCGCGGACAAGCCGGGAGTCATCACCGCCATATTGGCTAAGTCAGGCGACTCCGTGGAAGAAGATGATGCTATTATGAAACTTGCTTAAATTGACTTATGGAAGAAATATTAAATAACTTGTACCAGATGACAGCGTTCAGCGACATCGTGGCGTCAAATGGTACGTATGTAATAATGTATCTGCTTGCCTTCGTACTCTTGTACCTCGGTATTGTGAAGCACTTTGAGCCATTGCTCCTCATTCCTATCGCCTTCGGTGTGCTGGTGGCGAACTTCCCGGGTGGTGAGATGGGTGTGTTCCAGGCTGACGAGAACGGACGCATAGTGGATGCCACGGGTAAGGTCCTCACCGAGAATATATGGGAGATGTCCCTTCCTGCCATTGCGCATGAGCTCGGACTGATGAACTTCCTCTATTATATGCTCATCAAGACTGGATTCCTGCCGCCGATTATCTTCATGGGAGTGGGGGCGTTGACGGACTTCGGACCGATGCTGCGTAACCTTCGTCTCTCTATCTTCGGCGCTGCTGCTCAGCTCGGAATCTTTACCGTGCTGTTGTGTGCCGTTGGTTCCGGCTTCTTCAACATCAAGGAGGCAGCCGCTCTTGGTATCATCGGAGGCGCCGATGGACCGACTGCGATATTCACTACTATTAAGCTTGCTCCGCATCTTCTCGCTCCTATTGCCATCGCGGCATATTCCTACATGGCACTCGTGCCGGTTATCATACCGCTCGTTGTTAAGATGCTGTGCTCGGAGAAGGAGTTGAAGATTAATATGAAGGAGCAGGATAAACTTTACCCTTCAAACAACAAGATCAAGAATGAGAAGGTGATTAAGATTATATTCCCGATCGCAGTAACTACCATCGTGGCTCTCCTCGTGCCGTCAGCTGTCAGCCTCATCGGAATGCTCATGTTCGGTAACCTGCTTAAGGAGATTGGTTCTGACACCGCTCGTCTGTTCGACACAATATCTAATGCTGTCATGAACACTTGCACGGTATTCCTCGGATTGTGTGTCGGTGCCACGATGACAGTGCAGGCGTTCCTGAACTGGACTACAATAGGTATTGTGGTGGGTGGATTTTTCGCCTTCGGATTGTCAATTGCGTCAGGTATCTTCATGGTTAAGATATGTAATCTCTTCTCTAAGAAGAAGATTAATCCGCTGATTGGCGCTACTGGTTTGTCTGCTGTTCCTATGGCATCACGTGTATGTAATGAGATATCTACTAAGTACGACCCGAAGAATCATGTACTTAACTATTGTATGTCATCAAATGTGTCAGGCGTTATCGGTTCTGCTGTGGCTGCCGGTGTGCTCATCTCCTTCCTTCAGGGTATGGCTGTCTGATTGTCAATAAATAGTGGTTTATATATCAATACGGGAGTCTAATGTTTATCGGATTCCCGTATTTTTTTTGTGTGTTCGGCTTGCCTATGGACTGCGTCTGTGGATGTTGACTGCGTAGAACCTTGTACTCAGTCTGTCGTCAGCGTGTTACTTGTTTTTTTATCGCTACGGGTCTCAGGTGTTTATGAGTAAGTGTATGAGTGCTAATGTTATAGTGACCGTCACCTGTGACAACTTCTCACAAATGTTGGTGGAATACTGATACCCAAAAGTTGGCATTTTTGTCTTGCGTCAAGGTATTTTTTTCTTGTCTCGTATAACCATATAGGAGATATCAGTGTTATTATTTGCCTAAATTAGAGTATTGACAAATCATTCGTTTTGCGGTAGCTTTGCAATCGCAAAAAGTTATAATACTAAATTTGTTGAATATGGTAAAGAGATTTTTTAAGGTGTTATCCTTCGCGTCTGTCTTTACGTTATTTGCTCAGTCGGTTGCGGCAAGTGACATGCTTGTCGTTACTGACGCAGATGGTGGAAAGACATCTTTCATGTTGAATGATAAACCTGTGGTGTCTTTCAATACTGAAGACATGGTGATATCAACGGAGTCAACGACAGTGTCTTATTCCCTGAAAGACTTCTATTCATTTAGTTTCGAGGACATTGCCACCTCGGTGGATGACTTTGAGACTTTCAATCCTACATTCGCTTTCTCAGATGGTCTGCAGTGCTACGGCTTGCCTAATGGATCTTCCGTTGAGGTGTATAACGCTAACGGCGTCAAGGTCTCATCAGGCGTTATAGGTGCGGACGGACGAGTTAACCTGAGTTTCAACGCTGTCAAGGGAACGGTGTATATCGTGAAGACTGCGACAAGGACATTCAAATTCATAAAATAAAACATATTATCCGCCCTGTTATGGCAGGGAATTGAAAATACATTTATATAGCTGTTCCAAGGTTAAGTAACGAACGTTTTTGGGATGTCACCTTATATATTATGTGAGCACTGGAAAGATATGCGCTTGAGTTGCATGGTGCGGTCAAGACTGTCGTTCTCGGTATGTTTTTCCCTGACGACTTGTTCCTTTCCTCATGAGAAGTGAGGAACCCAAAGGATGCTCGGATGTTTTCAATTGGACAGTAGAAAATACAAATATTATGAGACGTATACTTTTTGTTTCAGCTTTTGCTGCCGTGAGCATGGCCTCATCAGCACAAAACGTAGTGGTAAACCTTCTGGATGGTAATAAGTTGACTTACTCTAAGGATGAGGTCAAGAATATAGAGTTCACTCCTGAGACGAGTGATGCGGCTTTGAGATACGCCACCACAGACATGACATACGCTGAGTTCTTCGCCGGCGAGCTCAGACAGAGCAAGGAAGCTCTTGAGAGCGATGGTGTTGATGCGTTCACATCTGCCACAAGCTCCAAGGCGTCAAGATTCTCTGCCAACGTGGTGTCTGAGGACAACACTGTCCTGTCTGGTGTTAAGGAGGTCAGTGTGGCTATGACAGAGGATGTCTACCAGTCTTTGTCAGACGAGCAGAAGGCGAGATTCTCATTTGTCGAGGATACAGTGTTCGCAGAGTACAAGCTCTATAAGGCTGACGGCACGTTCGGAGCTTACAACAGCACTCCGGCGTCTGTGACTACGACTGTGGCGTTGACAGGAGGTAGCGGTGTCAACTGGGGTAACTACCTTCTTAAGTTGGGTATTGACAGAAACGACATACCGTGCGCTTCTCTTCAGGGTGCTGTGCTGACAGCAAGCAATGGACAGAAATATGCGCTGACAGCTCTCAACAACCTGTGGCTTAACACTGCTGAGATGGCGTTCTGTGTTAAGGCGTTCACTGAGCCACATGGCAACAAGCCTCACTACACACACACAGCAGGTCTTCAGGGAAAGAGAATCGTGAATATCACTTATCTCCTCAAGGGTATGAACAATGTGTCTGTTGACTGTGATGTCTATGTTAAGCAGCAGACTGAGGCGTCTATCTCACTCGACGGCGCAGCTGTGGCAGGTGAGAACCCTGTGCAGTGGCTCGTGTTCAATGATGTACCAGCCGACGCTTCTTACACTCTGGCGTCTGTCAAGAAAGGTTCTGGTAAGACTGCCACAACTTTGACGGAGGATCAGTACTCATACAACGACGGTAAGCTCGTGATCAACGGCACAGTGGCTGACGGTGACATCTATAACGTTATCTTCGACTCTGAGAAGTACATCTCTATAGGGCTGACAATAACTTTTGGTACAGTGGCTGAGGCTACTGAGCTGCAGACAAAGCTGAAGGGCACTTACGTGGAGCTCTTCGGTTCACAGGGTGCTGGCGCTGAGAAATGGCAGAGCCTGTGGGTTTCTGAGTGCGCTAAGTATGTCGGTGAGGATAACGCCTCAGCATTGGCTTCAGCATTGCTGTACTCAATGCAGGGAACAGTTATCGGTGAGGCTGCTGTTGAGAAGTTCGGCGACGGCAGCAACGGTTTCACAAGCGACATGCAGTTCTGCTGCGGCTTCACACAGAGCGTCGCTAAGTTTGTCTTCGACGGACGTAACATCAAGGGACTTGACGCTGATGGCAACGAGGTGTTCTCTCACAACTACTCTAAGGTGGACGTGGCAGAAATATTCGACTTCAATATCTACAAGAGTGACGACGATAACGAGGATGAGTTCACTTACTTCTGTCTCTGCCCAGACAATCCAAGCGATACATACCATATCGAGTTCCGCTATGGTAGTGACGTGAACCAGTTGCTCCAGGTGACTACAGGCAAGTATGCTTACTGGATGGCTGCGGGAGTGCTGGAGGGTGATGACGAGCAGTGCGAGAGCGCCATCAAACTCTTCGTCGAGGAGAACGCTTCTAACAGATAATGGTTTATCTTCGATAATAGTGAAGTGTGAGTTGGTGGGCCTTTTTGTCCGCCAACTCTTTTATTGGTGATATGACACATGAACGTGATCAGGACGTTATTTTCTTTTTTGCTTTTCCTGACGTCACTTCTTTGTGAGGCAGGTGACTATTTCAGACTTGAAGGTGCGGTGTTTCATACCTCGTACCACATCATCTATGAGGGTACGTGTGATTATACGGACAGTATAGAGAGGTTGTTCGCTGACGTCGACAACTCGCTGTCCATGTTTAACGAGCGGTCGGTGCTTGCTCGTGTCAACAGCAATGACAGGAAGGTGCGTGTCAATGAGCATGTACGTAATGTCATGACTAATGGATGGAGTGTCTCGGCAGACACCGACGGCGCTTTCGACATGACCGTCGGACCTCTTGTGAATCTGTGGGGATTCGGGTTCCGTAAGAAGGAGGATGTCACGCAGTGCATGGTGGACAGTGTCAGACGTTTCGTCGGTTACCACTCCGTGCGTCTGGACAAACGTGGACGTGTACGTAAGAAAGACAAACGTACCTTGCTTGATGCGTCGAGCATCGCCAAGGGCTATGCCTGTGACGTGGTGGGCCGATGGCTGTGGTCAAAAGGTGTGACTAACTATCTTGTTGAGATCGGTGGCGAGATAGCCTTGAAGGGAGTCAATCCGGGCGGTAAGCCGTGGACGGTCGCCGTCAACACGCCGGAGGAGGACTCGCTGTCTGTCAACAGACATTATCAGGATGTCCTCAGACTGACAGCAGGCGGTGTGGCGACGAGCGGTAACTACCGTAACTTCTATTATAAGGATGGGATACGCTATGCGCATACCATAGACCCTCGTACCGGATACCCCGCCAGTCAGGATGTGCTGTCTGCGACGGTGGTAGCTTCGGACTGTATGACGGCGGACGCTTATGCCACAGCGTTTATGGTGTTGGGCCTTGAGTGCTCGTTGGCGGTGCTTGAGCGCCATCCGGACATCCATGCTTATTTTATATTGTCACCACTGCCCGGCTCTACGGCATATCGTGTTGTGTATAGTCCTTCGTTGCGTAATTTCCTGTCATCGTCACATTAACGCAGGCCGTCGCCGCGACGGGAAGGGATGCTAAGATGATAACTTTCATACCAGTGTTCACACTACACTGTGTGTTGTTATTTGATGCTGTCCGTACGTCTCGTGTGTCAATAAACATTACGCCTCTCAGTGTTATGGCTCCTCTTGTCGGAGTTGTATCGCTCCTTCCTCTATGGCGGATTATATGTTATGACGGTAAAACAATCAGGAGTGACTTCATTTGGGTGAGTCACTCCTGATTGTTAAGTCTGGCTCTCATCACAGTCATTGTGATGAGGCTGCCCGTTATTGATTTGCTGTCATTTTTCGTTTTCTCTTTTCTGGCAGGGCGACACCGATGACAGCGTTACGCGACCTTATAAGATACCAGTCTTACAGAATATGATAAGAGCCACATAACCCAATATGAGGCTTAGTATTCCGGACAAGAAACCTGCCTTTGCCATGTCCTTTTGCTCTATGAGTCCAGTGGAGTAGGCTATGGCGTTAGGCGGGGTGCTGATAGGAAGAGACATGGCGCAGCTTGCGGCAATCGCTATTCCTATGATGACAGTAGATGTTCCACCGATAGGGTTGAGTGCGTCGCCCATACCCTCGCATACCACGGTGAGTATAGGAATCAGAAGAGCGGCGGTGGCTGTGTTGGATATGAAGTTGCTCAGTGTGAAGCATAGCAAGCCAGATATTACCAGGATGACGATAGGGTTCCAGGTACCGAAAGGTATGCTCTTGACTGCTACTTGAGCCAGTCCCGTTCCGTTCATCGCCAGTCCCAGTGCGAATCCTCCCGCAACCATCCATATCACTTCCCAGTCTATGTCCCTGAGGTCCTCGCCTGTGATTATCCTTGTGAAGGCGAAGACGGCGATGGGTAGCATGGCAACGGTGTTGGCGTTGATGCCCACCTGTTTTCCGAATATCCAAAGCAGTATGGTAGCGACGAACGTTATCGCCACGACATAAGTGCGCCAGTTCCACTCGATATTTCCCTCAATCTCTAATTCTATAGTGCGTTTGGAGAAAGGAAAGAGGTGCTTGATGATAATCCATGACATCACCAGCATTACTAACACTAAAGGTATCATCACCATCATCCATTTATCGAATCCGATTTCCAAACCGCATTCGTTCAGGGTCTTAAAGGCGAAAGCGTTAGGCGGTGTGCCGATAGGTGTTCCCATTCCTCCGAAGTTGGCGCCTATAGGTATGGCCATCGTGAGCGCGACTCTGCCTTTGCCGTTTGCCGGAAGCGACTTGAACACGGGTGTGAGGAAGGTGAGCATCATGGCCGCGGTAGCAGTGTTGGAGATGAACATCGAGAAGACTCCCGTGATGAGAATGAATCCTAACAGCACGTTGTCGGACTTATTTCCGAAGGGCTTGATGAGCGTGCGTGCCATAACCACGTCGAGTCCTGACTTTGTCGCTGCTATCGCTAAGACGAATCCGCCGAGGAACAGTATGATTGTTGGGTCGGCGAAACATGCCATTATGCCCTGGTAGTCTAAGAGTTTGCCGGCTTCTCCCTCTGAGTCCTGCATGAAGTTGAAAGCAGAGTCGCTGACGCAGAAGAGCAGGACGAAGATGATGGTCACGGATGTGGCCCAGGCAGGTATCGACTCTGTGATCCACAGTAATACCGCCATGATGAAGATAGCGATCACGCGTTGTTGTACGATTGTGAGCCCGTCTATGCCGAAGCATTGAGATGGCAGGTTCCACACGATGAGTGTTATGATGGTGGTGATGGCGAACATCAGAGCTCTTTTCCTGTTGAAGTCACCAGGAAGAAATTTTCTTACGGATTGTGTCATGGTTGTTGTCTGTTGTTTATGATTTCATGGTAGGGTAGTGTCTTTTCATGTGTGAAGTGTACAAAAAAGAATGCAATAGCCGCTGGGACTACTGCACTCTTGTACTAATGAGCGTGCATGCTTACTCAGCTGTTACAGGCTCTACAGATACTGTGCTGCGGTTGAGACGTCCTCTCTTGAAAGTCACGATACCATCAGCAAGAGCGTAAAGAGTGTCATCCTTACCGATACCTACGTTCTTACCAGGGTAGTGCTTTGTTCCGCGCTGACGTACGATGATGTTACCAGCCTTTGCGAATTCGCCTCCGAAAAGCTTGAGACCGAGTCTTTTTGAGTGTGACTCACGGCCGTTCTTAGAACTACCAACACCTTTTTTATGTGCCATGTCTGTTTACGATTTTAATAATTTGTTAGTAAATTAAGCGATAACTGACTTGATAGCCAACTCTGTGAACTGCTCACGGTGACCGTTGAGCTTGCGGTAGCCCTTACGACGACGCTTGTGGAACACAAGAACCTTGTCACCCTTTACGAGTGGAGTGAGGACCTCACAGACAACCTTAGCACCGTCAACGACTGGTGTGCCTACAGTTACTGTGCCGTTGTTATCAACTAATAATACTTTCTCAAACTCAGCAGTTGCGCCAGCCTCTACATCTTTGATGTGGTGAACGAAGATTTTCTTGCCTTCCTCAACCTTGAACTGCTGACCGTTAATCTCTACGATTGCGTACATTACTTTATTTATTAAACGGTTTTCCACCGAGAGGCGTAACCTGTTCCGGTTCGCTTTTTTGAGCCCCTTCGGCATAATTCGGGCGCAAATTTACGCTTTTTTTATTTTCTCGCAAAACTTTTTGACCGAAAACATCGTTAGTCGATGAATCTTTTCAATATTTTACCGTACTCGTCTATTCTTCTGTCTCTCAGGAATGGCCACCACCGTCTGACGTTCTCGCTTCTGCGCATGTCGATGTCGACAACGGCTATGTCTTCCTTGTCTGTCGGTGACATGTGCAGGGTTTCTCCTTGTGGTCCTGCCACGAAGCTGCTGCCCCAGAACATTATGCCGTTAGTGGCCTTTGACGGGTCGCTCTCGTGTCCCACTCTGTTGACGGCGATGACTGGCAGTCCGTTGGCCACGGCGTGTCCTCGCTGCACGGTGATCCATGCCTCTCTCTGTCGTTGCTTCTCGTCGTCGGTGTCACTGCTCTCGTAACCGATGGCGGTAGGGTAGATAAGCAATTCCGCTCCCTGCAACGCCATCAGACGCGCCCCCTCGGGGTACCACTGGTCCCAGCACACCTGGACTCCCAGTTTGCCGATGCTGGTCAGTATCGGGTGGAAGCCCATGTCGCCCGGGGTGAAATAGAACTTCTCGTAGTACGCCGGGTCGTCTGGTATGTGCATCTTCCTGTATTTTCCCGCTATCGAGCCGTCTTTGTCAAACACGACGGCGGTGTTGTGATACAAGCCGGCGGCGCGTCTCTCGAAGAGCGACGTCACGAGCACGATGCCCAGCTCCTTTGCCAAGGCGCCGTAGATGTCAGTGGACTTGCCGGGGATTGGTTCCGCCAGGTCGAACATGCCGGTGTTCTCGGTCTGACAGAAATATAGTGAGTTGTGCAGCTCCTGTAATACCACAAGCTCTGCGCCTCTTGAAGCGGCGTTTCGTATTGACTCACATAACTTAGAAATGTTGTCGTCGACATCTTCCAAACATGATTGCTGAATTATTCCTACTTTCATTTTGTCGTAAATTTGCTGCAAAAATATAAAATTTTCATCATAATACCCCTAAGATGACAATAATATTTGTTACCTTTGCCGCCGTATGTGATATTGTGTCGTGTCGTATGTTTCGACTAGTGGCATGGTATGACAAAATAGCAAAGAACAACACATTAAATTTATGCCTAAGATTTCAATTCGTGGTACTGAGATGCCGAGCTCTCCGATACGTAAACTCGCTCCTCTTGCTGAGGACGCCAAGAAGCGCGGTGTTCATGTATACCATTTAAATATAGGCCAACCGGACCTTCCTACTCCTCAGGTGGCTTTGGATGCAATAAAGAATATTGACAGAAAGATATTGGAGTATAGTCCGTCTCAGGGTTATCGCTCTTACAGAGAGAAGCTGGTGGGCTATTACAAGAAGTATGACATTAACCTCACGGCTGATGATATCATCATCACCAGCGGCGGCTCGGAGGCGGTGCTTTTCGCTTTCCTCTCCTGTCTCAATCCTGGTGACGAGATTATTGTGCCGGAGCCTGCCTATGCTAACTATATGGCGTTTGCCATATCTGCGGGTGCGGTGA
>CALCEL010000095.1 GCA_937900485.1 uncultured Prevotellaceae bacterium | reverse complement strand
TGTAGACATATGCAAATTTTCGAACTATTATTTTGTTGATTGTTAAATAATTAAACAGTTTTCAAGGGACGACTATATAAAAGCAATTAAATATCTAAAGCATATAATTTCGCAGAGTTGATTGAACTTTGTAGGATGAATGTACACAGTATCATCATTTCCCTCGCACTTGAATGAGGCTATTGTAAAATGAGACATGTCAAAAGCTTTAAGTTTCACATCCACGACATCTCCTTCGTCAGCATCAAAAACACAATACTCTTTATTTGAGCTTTCAGATATTTTTTCACAGTTTTTATATACTATAATACTATAGAGGAGGTGCTCAAATCCCTTGTTCACTATAATTTTCATAATATAAATGCTTATGTTTTATGCCACATCAAAATATATAGCCGCACCAGCAAAATCCATACGATTTACAGAATATAAATTCCCATTATATTGTGCGTCTGACTCTATGTAATCAAGTCCAGAATTGTGCACATTGGCATATTTTAATAAAATATGTTCTGACTCAGAACAGGTAACATAATTATCATCGTAACTGCTATTACATGAAATACAAATACATGCGATGATAGATAACAAAAAGCATTTTTCTATAATTAGTTTATAAAATGTGGTTAAAAATTTATACACAGATGTGAGCCAATGCCCCCGCTCCTCCAGCCACGAGGACCGTCGGTGGTTTTGGTATGTTTGTAATTGTTGTTGTGTTACTTCTTGGTTCCTCCTCGTTTTCAAATGTGATCCGGAAGGGATTCGAACCCTTGACCCACAGCTTAGAAGGCTGTTGCTCTAATCCAACTGAGCTACCGGACCATCCTTTTTGTTTTGCGGGTGCAAATGTAGTTGTTTTTATTATGCGGTGCAAATATTTTGCGCGTTATTTTTAAAAATCGCAATAATTTTGTTTGATGTGGACGTCGACTTGTTGGAAAGGAATCTCTATTCCGGCATCCGTGAGGTCTTTATATATTTTTTCCGTATTGTCGAAAAGCACGCCCCAATAGTGTTTTGACTCGCACCAGACTCTGAATTGGAAGACGATGGAAGAAGCTCCCATAGATGTCATAGGCGTTGTTGGCTCATAACCTTCTGTTTTCATGATGCGCTCGTCCTGTTCGATGATTTTGTTGAGCACAGCCCTCACGTCGTCCGTTTTGGTGCCGTATGCCACCTCCACGTTGATGTCCACGCGTCGGAACATTGCGGTGGAGTAGTTCTTCAATGTTCCCGTGGCAAGTCCTCCGTTAGGTATTATTATGGTCTGGTTGCCTGGTGTGCTGATTATCGTGTTGAATATCTGAATCTGTCTGACCGTGCCGCTGTATCCCTGCGCCTCAATGTAGTCGCCCACCTTGTACGGCTTGAACATGAGTATCATCACGCCGCCGGCGAAGTTTTGCAGTGTTCCTGACAGAGCCATGCCGATTGCCACACCGGCAGAGGCGAACAGAGCCACGAAGGAGCTTGTCTCTATACCTAATATAGATATGATGGCGATAGCTAGGATGAAGTGCATCGTGATGTTGATCAGGCTGTCAAGGAATGTGCGCAGTGACAGCTCGACATTTCTTTTCATCATCATTTTCCTTACTATCGTCAGTACTTTTTCGATGATGAACTTTCCTGCCATGTAGATGACAATGGCGGCTAACAGATTCTTTCCGAAACTCATGGCGTAATTGGCCAGGTTCTCCATCGCTTGCTCACTGAGAGTCTTTGTGAGAAGCGACCCTATCTCTACTTCTTGCATGTGTTGTGATGAATTTTATAACCCTGAAAACAATTGTGTTGGCAGACTGTCACCAGTCACGGACGTTTCGTGTCGCCGTGATGCCGTAGCCTGTGCCGAACACGCCGCGAAGTTAATAAAAAAAGGGAAGCGGTGCGTGTGTGGGAAAGAAAAATTCGGCTAACGTGTTTTTAATCAATAATAATTATTACCTTTGCAGACTCAATAGTAGTATTACAAGGAGAAAAAGAAAATAATTATATATCAGAAATATGAACGTATTAGAACTTTCTGAACAGGAGATAAACCGTAGAAATAATCTCCAGTCTTTGAAAGAGATGGGTATTGATGCGTACCCTGCGGCTGAGTATCCTACTGACGCTTTCTCTGTCGATATCATCGCAGAGTTTAAGGACCCGGCAGTCGATGCTGAAGGTAATGTGTTGGAGCCATTGCGTGAGGTGTGTATCGCCGGACGTATGATGAGTCGTCGTGTGATGGGTAAGGCCAGTTTCGTGGAGCTTCAGGACTCTAAGGGCCGTATTCAGGTTTACATAACTCGTGACGACATCTGTCCGGAGGAGAATAAGGACTTGTATAATGTGGTGTTTAAGAAATTGCTCGACCTCGGTGACTTCATTGGCGTCAAAGGCTTCGTCTTCCGTACACAGACGGGGGAGATATCCGTCCACGCCAAGTCACTCACATTGTTGGCCAAGTCACTCAAGCCGCTGCCTGTCGTAAAGGAGAAAGACGGCCAGGTGTTCGATGCGTTCGAGGATCCGGAGCTGCGTTACCGTCAGCGCTATGTCGATCTTATCGTGAACAATGGCGTTAAGGACACTTTCCTCAAACGCGCCACTATATTACGTACCATGCGTCAGGTGTTTGACGAGGCGGGATTCACTGAGGTGGAGACTCCTATCCTGCAGCAGATTGCCGGTGGAGCCAGTGCGCGTCCGTTCATCACGCACCATAACGCCCTCAACGTAGACCTGTATCTGCGTATTGCAACAGAGCTGTACCTGAAACGACTGATAGTCGGAGGTTTCGAGGGTGTGTATGAGATTGGACGTAACTTCAGAAACGAGGGAATGGACAGAAGTCATAACCCTGAGTTCACTTGTATGGAGTTGTATGTCAGCTATAAGGACTATAACTGGATGATGTCATTCACGGAGCAGTTGCTCGAGAAGATTTGTATCGCCGTGAACGGCACTACTGAGGTAAAGATTGGTGATAACGTCGTGTCATTTAAGGCGCCTTATCGTCGTCTCCCTATTCTCGAGGCTATCAAGGAGAAGACTGGTTACGACCTCGAGTCAATGTCTGAGGATGAGATGCGTGAGGTGGCTAAGAAGTGTGGCGTCGAGGTGGATGACACCATGGGACGCGGTAAGCTCATCGACGAGATATTCGGAGAGACTTGTGAGGGTTCATTCATTCAGCCTACATTCATCACAGACTATCCTGTCGAGATGTCACCGCTGACTAAGATGCACAGGTCTAAGCCGGGACTGACAGAGCGTTTCGAGTTGATGGTCAACGGTAAGGAGCTGGCTAACGCTTATTCTGAGCTCAACGATCCAATCGACCAGGAGGAGCGTTTCATAGAGCAGATGAAGCTCGCTGACAAGGGTGACGACGAAGCTATGGTTATCGACTATGACTTCCTGCGCGCTTTGCAGTATGGTATGCCTCCTACATCTGGTATCGGTATCGGTATCGACCGTCTTGCTATATTGATGACTGGTCAGCCGACAATACAGGAGGTGCTTTTGTTCCCGACAATGAAACCGGAGAAGAAGATGCCAAAGGATAGTGTCGATAAGTTCGTGGAGCTCGGCTTCTCAGAGGAAATCGTTCCGGTTCTTTATAAGTTAGGATATAATCTTGTGTCTGACCTGGCCGACGGTAACGCCCAGAAGATACAGCAGCAGATAGGTGAGGTGCTCAAGAAGTACAAGCTGGACATAAAGAAACCTTCTGTTGATGAACTCAATGAGATAATATCAAAGTTGTAATAACGAGAGTTACGTGTGTGGGCCTGTCGTGGAGACATGGGGTTCACACATGTCTCACATATTCGGGTCGTTTACCTTTATCCGAATGACCTTTGTGGAAAAGGAAAGGAGGACAGAAGTTATGAAATTTACGAATACAGGACGTGTTGCGGTGATTGGTGGAGGCAGCTGGGCTACCGCCATCGCTAAGATTTTACTGCATCACGAGGAGAAAATAAACTGGTATATGCGGAGGGCTGATCGTATTGAGGACTTCAAGAAGCTAGGTCATAACCCTGCCTACCTTACCGGTTTGCACTTTGATGTTAACAGGATAGATTTCTCAAGCGACATCAATGAGGTGGTGAAGAACTCTGACACGTTAGTCTTCGTCACACCGTCTCCCTACATTAAGAGTCATCTGAAGAAACTGAAGACGAGCATGAGGGAGAAGCTGGTGGTTACGGCGATCAAGGGTATCGTGGCTGAGGAAGAGTGCACCGTAAGCCGTTTCTTTGAGAAGATTTACGGCGTGCCGGAAGAGCAGATATGTACCATCGGTGGCCCTTCTCATGCTGAGGAGGTGGCTCTCGACAGATTGTGTTACTTGACAATAGGATGCCGTGACCTCGACAATGCGCAGGTGGTGGCTGACCTTATGACGAATAAGTTTGTCAAGACCAGTGTGTCAACGGATATCGAGGGTATAGAGTACAGCTCGGTGCTTAAGAACGTCTACGCCATCTGTGCCGGCATATGTCATGGACTCAAATGTGGTGATAACTTCCAGTCTGTGCTTGTGTCAAATGCTGTTCAGGAGATGGACCGCTTCCTCAAGGCTGTTCAGCCGGAGGAGAGAAGCGTGATAAGCACAGCGTATCTTGGTGACCTCCTGGTGACCATGTATTCCAACTTCTCACGCAACAGGGTGTTCGGCACGATGATCGGACAGGGATACTCCGTCAAGACTGCGCAGCTCGAGATGGAGATGATAGCGGAGGGTTACTACGGAACGGAGTGTATGAAAAAGATTAACAAACGTTATCATGTCAACATGCCGATTCTTGACGCCGTGTATAATATCTTATACGAGAAAATCAGTCCACAGGTTGAGATAAAGATTCTTAGTGATTCATTTAGATAAATAAATATAATATGAGACTTAATATTTCTAATGCAGGTCAGTTCTTGGCCGCAGGTACAGTGGAGTCCTATGAGGCTCAGGTAGCAGAAGCTCAGAAGGCTCTTGAGAATGGTACATGTCTTGGTAATGACTTCCTTGGCTGGTTGCATCTCCCAAGTTCTATAACACCAGAGTTCATCGCTGAGATCAATGCGACAGCTAAGGTGCTCCAGGAGAATTGTGAGGCTGTCGTAGTGGCAGGTATCGGTGGTTCTTACCTCGGTGCCCGTATGGTTATCGACGCTCTCTCTAACACGTTCGGATGGCTTAAGCCTTCAAACATGCCACGTATTCTCTTCGCGGGTAATAATATCGGTGAGGATTACCTTTCTGAGCTTATCGACTATCTGAAAGGTGTGAAGTTCGGTGTTATCAATATCTCTAAGTCAGGTACGACTACTGAGACTGCCATCACTTTCCGTCTCCTCAAGAAGTTGTGCGAGGACACAAGAGGTAAGGAAGAAGCTAAGAAGGTAATCGTCGCTGTCACTGACGCTAAGAAGGGTGCTGCTCGTACAACAGCTGATAAGGAGGGATATAAGTCTTTCATCATCCCTGATAATGTCGGCGGACGTTTCTCAGTTCTCACTCCAGTGGGTCTGCTCCCTATCGCTGTGGCTGGATATGACATCGCCGCTTTGGTTAAGGGTGCTCAGGACATGGAGAAGGCTACTGCTATCGACGTGCCATTCGCGGAGAACCCGTCTGCACAGTACGCAGCTTGCCGTAACGCTTTGTATAAGGCGGGTAAGAAGATCGAGATCCTCGTTAACTACCAGCCTAAGCTCCACAACCTGAATGAGTGGTGGAAGCAGCTCTATGGTGAGTCTGAGGGTAAGGACGGTAAGGGTATATTCCCTGCAGCCGTTGACTTCACTACTGACCTCCACTCAATGGGACAGTGGATTCAGGATGGTGAGAGAACAATCTTCGAGACTGTCGTTTCTGTCGAGAAGCCTAATACTGAGTTGAAGGTGCCTTCTGACGCTGAGAACCTCGATGGACTTAACTTCCTCGCTGGTAAGCGTATCGATGAGGTGAACAAGATGGCTGAGCTCGGAACTAAGCTCGCTCACGTGGATGGTGGCGTGCCTAACATGCTCGTCACTGTCGAGAAACTCGATGAGTACAACATCGGTCAGCTGATTTACTTCTTTGAGAAAGCGTGTGGTATTTCTGGAATTATTCTTGGCGTTAACCCATTCAACCAGCCTGGTGTCGAGGCGTACAAGAAGAATATGTTCGCACTCCTCAATAAGCCGGGATACGAGAAGGAGAGCGCAGCTATTCAGGAGAGATTGAAATAATCGTAGACTTGGATATATGTTAAAACCTCAACGCATAATGCGTTGAGGTTTTTTGTGTCTATAATTAAGCTTTGTACGGCTTTGTGCTGTAACGCCAGCCTTATATTATCTGACCGTCGGCATTCTCTTGTATGCGTCCTTCTCATTACCCGTGAAAGGACCGGAATGCTCAAGCTTGATTGTTGACACGGCAGAAGCGAAACGGCCGGCTTCCTCTGGACTGGCGCCTAATGAGCGTTTGTATGTGTACCCCATCACGTATGTGTCTCCACAGCCCGTAGCGTCAATCACCTTGATAGGCTCGTATGCAGGTATGTCATAAAACGTGTTGTCGGCATAGATGACTGAGCCGTAGCTGCCTAAGGTGAGCAGTACTTCTTTGACTCCCCATTCGTGTAGCCTCATGGCTGCCGCATGCGGGTCTTTCAATCCTGTGAGCACTTCTATCTCGTGTTCGTTGACCTTGAGGATGTCGATGTATCTCAGGGCTTCTGACTTGTCCTTCCAGTCGCAAGCGTACACTTTCTCGTCCTTGACCTCACGGAGATAGCCCTGCGCATCCACTACCAGCGTTCCTCTCTGTGACAAGTACTTGATGACATCTAACGAGAAGTCGTCAGCCAGCAAGGAACCGAGTATGATGTATCGAGCCTTGACGTCCTTGAGTTTTTCCGTTGTGAACGGGTCGGCTTTCGCCCTGACACGTTGTTTCCTGTTGTTCTGGTTCTTTCCGTATATATTCTCGAAGAAAACTGTATTCTTGCTTGGTATGACCTCGACATCGATGCCTTTTGCCCTGATGTCGTCAACGGCAGACATCTCTTTGCCGCCAAGTGATGTTATCAGTTTGAAAGAAGGTACGCGTTTACCTTGTGTGTCTCTCAGCAGACCGCTGATGCCGTGAGCGAAATAGTAAGAGGTGCCCCCTGGCATGTATACCTCTTTCTCTGGTGTCACAATCTTGTCTAATGTTATATGACCGATGCAGCAAATGTCTAATTTCATGTGTGGTTTCTGTTTTGTCGCGAAGTTACGCAAAATACGCTTACCATGACTTGTCTGTCTTTGCTTTTAACATCGTTGAACATTTCCGTGTCTTATTCATGAAGGAATAATATGTGCTGAATGACAAAGGACTGTCTGAGCCATGGATTTGGGTGACCTTGTTTTGATAATTCGCGGATTTATTATAAATTCGCATCAGGTAGATAGATATATCTCTTGAAGTCCAACACTCCGAATGCCGTTGTGCGGCGGGGGAGTGTGAATAGGGCCGACTCGGCAGGACGGGGCTTCTACGGGATGTGTCATTCATGAAACCCCATGTTTATATGACAGAAGGAAAAATCATTGTGGCAGGTATAGGGCCTGGTGGTGTGGAGGATATCACGCCGTCGGTCATGGACGCACTGAGAATATGTGACGTCGTGATAGGCTATAAGCCGTACCTGAAATATGTCACTCACGTGTTGAGGGAGGATTGTGTGCTTGTGGATAGTGGTATGAGACAAGAGCAGCAGAGAGCGGCCGCTGCCTTCGATTATGCCGCCAGTGGTAAGGTGGTATGTGTGGTCTCCAGCGGAGACGCCGGCATCTATGGAATGGCGCCTCTGATATATGAGATGTCGAAGCAGAGGAATGAGGATGTGGATATCATCGTTCTCCCGGGTATCTCTGCGTTTCAGAAGGCGGCGGCGTTGCTCGGAGCTCCCATAGGACATGACGTGTGTCTGATATCCTTGTCAGATCTGATGACTCCGTGGCAGGTGATAGAGAAACGTGTCAAGGCTGCCGCTACTGCGGACTTCGTCACGGCTGTGTACAATCCCCGCAGCCATGGCAGATACTGGCAGCTCCAGCGTTTGCTTGAGATCTTCCTTGAAGAACGGGACCCGGCAACGCCGGTTGGTTATGTTCGTAATGCGGGGCGGGACGACTCGTCCGTGTGTGTCACTACTCTCGCTGATTTCAATCCTACGGACGTGGATATGTTTACTGTGGTAATCATCGGCAATAGCCAGTCGTATAGATATAATGGTCGTATCGTCACTCCTCGCGGTTATTATCGTGATACGACAAGTGAGGGTAAGAATATGGGGCAGAATATCATGATACAGTCTTTCTCCACGATAATGAGAGAGATGAGTAACCCGAATGTGCCGCTGTGGAGACTGTGGCCTACGCTTCACGCTATTCATACCACCGCTGACTTTGAGATGGAGAAGTTGCTGTGGATGGATGAGGCTGCTGTGGCGACTATGTACGACAGGGTGCTGAATGGTAAGATAACCACTATAGTGACAGACGTGACGATGGTTGCGAGTGGCATAAGAAAGGGCGCTTTGGAGAGACTCGGTATTAATGTCGTGTGTTACATCAATGACCCGAGGGTGAAGGAGATGGCGGAGAATGAGGGTATCACCCGCGCCATGGCTGCCATGCGTGTGGCGTCAAGTGAGTACCCGGAAGCTTTGTATGCTTTCGGTAATGCGCCAACAGCACTCCTCGAGTTGTGCTCGTTGATGCGTAAGGGGAAATGTCGACCTATGGGAGTCATTGGCTCTCCTGTGGGCTTTGTGCATGTGGAGGAGAGTAAGCACGCCCTGAAGACTTTTACTGACGTCCCGAAAATTATCGTGGAGGGACGAAAAGGCGGAAGCAATCTTGCGGCCACGTTGGTGAATTCTGTGCTCACCTTTAATGATGCTGAACTGTTAAATCCGGGAAGAGATGTATAAGTGTTATGTTATAGGTATTAGTGACTCGCGCTCACATTGGTTTGCCCCCGTCGTCTCAGATGTTATCCGACGAGGCAAGGTGTTCAGTGGAGGTAGACGTCATCACGACGCTGTGCGTGACATGTTACCGGATGGCTATACGTGGATAGAGATTACTACACCTCTTTCGAATGTGTTCGAGAAGTATAAGCGTTACGACGAGGTCGTGGTGTTCGCTTCAGGCGATCCTTTGTTTTACGGGTTCGCGTCAACAGTGAGACGTGAGCTGCCTGACTGCGAGATGATTGTTTACTCTTCCTTCAACTCATTGCAGCTGTTGGCTCACAGAATGTTATTGCCGTATCAGGATATGAGGGTGGTGTCACTTACGGGACGCCCGTGGGATAGGTTCGATGAGGCTCTGATTGCGGGAGAGAAACTGATAGGAGTGTTGACGGACAGAACGAAGACTCCCGACGTGATATGCCGCAGGATGATGGACTATGGGTATGATAACTATTCCGTCACCATTGGTGAGTGTCTTGGTAATGAGACAGAGGAACGTGTGAGTGAGTATGTGGAAGGCGCTAATGTGACATATAAGTTTCCCAACTGCCTTATCCTGAAAAAAGAAAGGGACAGAGAACGTACTTTTGGCATACCGGAAAGTCGTTTCGCTCTCTTAAACGGAAGAGTCAATATGATCACCAAGAGTCAGATACGGCTGGCTGCCATCTCTGCTATGGATCTTGGTAATGCGCGCGTATTCTGGGATGTCGGTTTTTGTACAGGTAGCGTGAGCATCGAAGCTAAACGCCTGTTTCCCGCTCTGCGTGTGGAGAGTTTCGAGATACGTTCCGAGTGCGAGGATATAATATATGAGAATATGAGACGTTTCGGTACTCCTGGTATCAATGTCCATATCGGAGATTTCCTGACTACGGATCTTACGGGTATGCCAGTGCCGGACGCAGTCTTCATCGGCGGGCATGGAGGTTGTCTCTCTGATATCGTCGAGAAGATAATAAAGTATGTGACGGACCTTAGTAACGGACGTGGGGTACATGTCACGATAAACTCTGTGACGGAGAAAAGCCGCAAAGAGATGTACGAGACTGCCGAGAGACTTAAATTATCTTTATTGTCAGACAATAAAGTAATGATTGATGAGCATAATCCGATAAATATCATTACTTTTGTGTCATGAATTTTCGCTTGTCTTATTTGACGAATACGGTGATATTATTGTCTGGAATGGTAGGTGTCATCGTGATGTTTGTCGTGAACATAGCCGTGGGCTCTGTTCACATACCTGTTGATACGGTGGTGAAAATTATTCTCGATGAACTGATGACCGACGGGGAGACAAATGATGTGTGGACGAATATTATACTTAAGACAAGGTTGCCGCAAGCTGTAACGGCTGTGGTGGCGGGTGCAGGTCTGTCCGTGGCAGGATTAGAGATGCAGACAGTGTTTCGTAATCCTTTGGCAGGACCTTCCGTGTTAGGGGTGAGCAGCGGTGCCAGTCTGGGCGTTGCATTGCTTATTCTCTTGTCAGGAAGTATAGGAGGCCGCGCGATGAGTAGTATGGGAATATATGGAAATGTTGGTATGACTGTGGCTGCCGCCTTTGGCGCTATGGTAGTCATGTCTGTCATCGCTATCGTGGCGCATAAGGTGAAGGGTAACGTGACATTACTTATTGTAGGTGTAATGATAGGATATATTGCGAACGCCATAATAGGAGTGCTTAAGTTGTTCAGCCCTGCTGAGGATATTCGCGCCTACACAGTCTGGGGAATGGGCTCGTTCTCCAGCGTCTCACTTTCGCAGATAGGTGTGTTCTCAATCATCATGGTAGTGCTTCTTCTGTTGTCCGTACTTATGGTGAAGTCCCTGAACATCTTGCTGCTGGGTGATTACTATGCGCAGAATCTCGGACTGGATGTGGGAAAGACGAGGATGTACGTGATATTGTCTTCGGGCTTGCTCGTTGCGGTATGTACGGCGTTTTGCGGACCGGTGTCATTTATAGGCTTGTCTGTGCCTCACCTCGTTCGAGGTGTCTTCCGCTCTTCTGACCATAGGGTCGTGATGCCGGGCTGTGTGGTGTTTGGAGCTTTGTTGGCTCTCTCATGCAACTTGATCTCCAGGATGCCTGGGGCGGCAGGCTCACTGCCAGTCAACTCTGTGACGTCATTGATAGGAGCTCCTGTGGTCATATGGGTGATTTTCCGTGAGAGAAAACGATGACGGAGTAAGTGAAAAAGATAGTAATTTTAAGATAAGAGTATCGTGATGATTTTAGATTTCGTCTTGTTTGTTGTCGGTCTGTGTCTCATCATTAAAGGTGCAGACTGGTTGACAGATGGTGCGTCGGATGTGGCGCGAAGTTTTGGCATCTCAACATTGGTGATAGGTATGACCATTGTCGCTGTGGGCAGCTCAATGCCGGAGTTTGTCGTCAGTGCTTGTTCTGCGGTCCGCGGTAACACGGACATGGCTATTGGTAATGTTGTGGGAAGTAATATTTTCAACATCCTCTCAATAATTGGTGTCACTGCTCTTATTGCTCCTATAACTGCCAGTCATGGTAATGTGCGGAATGACGTGCCGTTTGTGGTGTTGTCTTCTTTGGTGGTGGCTGTGGCTGCTCTCGACAGTTACATAGGTGACAGCGATGTTTGTGAGATAAGCCGTTCTGAGGGACTGCTCATGCTGTGTCTGTTTATTGTGTATCTCAGCTACACGTTTGCCATTGCCAAGGATAACAAGAATGACGGATTGCGGGAGAATGACGGACAGGATAATACGGAACGCCGCGCGATGTGGAAGTCGGTGCTCTTCATCATTGTAGGATTAGGCATGCTGATAGTTGGCGGTGATGTGTTGGTGGACAGTGCGTCAAACATAGCGCATAGCATGAACGTCAGTCAGTCTGTCATAGCAATAACGATTGTCAGTGCCGGAACGTCGCTGCCTGAGCTTGCGGCGTCTGTCATGGCTGCGAGAAAAGGTGATACGGATATGGCGCTCGGTAACATTGTCGGCAGTGTCGTTTTCAACGTCTTCTTCATTCTCGGAACGTCAGCTGTGATTAATCCTTTGAATATTGGTAATATAACAGTGGTGGACCTTCTCACTTTGATCTTCGCCTCTGTGCTTTTCTGGGCTTTCACACGTACTCAGTTCAAGATAAACAAATGGGAAGGTCTCGTGCTTATTTTTGTTCAGGTTGTTTACTATATAGATCTTCTGATAAATGCAAAAAACTTCAATTGAGATAAATAACCTGGTGACAGGTTACAAGTCAAGTAAGAAAAATGTGGTGGTCTCAGAGAATATCTCCGCCGTGGTTTACTCCCATGAGTTGACGTGCCTGTTGGGACCGAACGGTGCGGGAAAGTCTACCTTACTACGTACGATAGCAGGTTTTCAACCTGCGTTAAGCGGTAACATAGAGATTGACGGGCTGGATATAAAGTCATATAAGAGCAAGAGCCTCGCCAGGTTGGTCAGCGTCGTACTGACAGATAACTCGAGCATAAAGAATATGTCTGTCTTCGACGTCGTGGCAATGGGACGCGCCCCGTATACCGGTTTCTGGGGTAAGCTGAGCCCTAATGATAAAAGTGTCATCACCAAGAGCCTGGAGTGGGTAGGAATCTCTGAGCTGAAGGACAGGAAGATGCAGACACTGTCTGACGGAGAGAAACAAAAGGTGATGATAGCAAAGGCAATAGCTCAGGACACTCCGATAATATTTATGGATGAGCCGACAGCCTTCCTTGATTATACGAGCAAGATACAGATTATGTTGCTGCTCCATCGTCTGGCCAAGTCACTACATAAGACTATATTCATCTCAACTCACGACTTGGAGCACGCCTTGCAGGTGGCAGACCATATCTGGATGCTTGATAAGAACTTGGGTCTTCAGACTGGCTCTCCCGAGGACTTGACTGCCATGGGGCTGATAGACGAGTATTTCAACCGTGACGGAATAACGTACGACAAGGAGCATTGCACCTTTAATATAGACCACGAGACGTCTCGTGAAGTTGTGGTTTACGGTGACAAGAGCTCATTGCAGTACAGACTGTGTTGCAGAGCGTTGGTGAGAAATGGCATACAACCCGTTGACGACAGAGATGATGTAGTGAAGGTATATGTACCGGGTGACGGTACGTACAGACTCATCGAGAAGGGTGTTGAGGTCTATAATGTTGAGAGAATAGAATTTCTTGTCGGTACCGTTGTGCCTACGATAGTAAAGAATCAGATCTCTGCTATTCGAGAGGCAGCTAATATGACTCAGTACGAGTGATTTTCCTCTTGTGGTTTTGTGGGGAAAAAACGAATTACAAATATATAACAAGTATGAGAAGATTATTGTTGTTTCTGCTGGCATTGACGATGATGACATCGATGTTTGCCGTGCCAGCTAAGAAAAATCCTTTCACTTACCTACAAAACGATGGTACAAGCCTGAGTCTTGTGCTCGTCGGAGATGAGAGTTCCCATTTTTATTCTACTACAGATGGAGTGCCAGTCGTTAAGTCTGACGACTCATATTATTACGCTCTGTTTGAGGACGGCTGTCTTGTGGCTTCTGACGTTTTGGCGCACAACAGTGACGGACGTGGTGAGGATGAGAAGACGTTTATAAAAGCGAATCAGGGAAACGTGAGATCTGCAGCAGACTCTATATGGTCAGTGCGATTTAACAAGAGAAATAATACACGTCTGGCTAAGAAGAGAGCTAATATAGCATCACAGACGAAGGGACGTAAGACGTTTGGTCTCAACACCTCATATAAGGGAAAGAAGAAAGGTATTGTTATCCTCGTCAACTTCTCAAACCTGAGCATGAAAACCTCGCACACGCAAAAGGTGTTCGACAATATGTTCAATCTTGAGGGCTATAGCGAGAATAACCACGTCGGTTCTGTGCATGACTTTTTCTACGACCAGAGCTACGGACAGTTTGACCTTTCGTTCGATGTCGTAGGACCTGTCAAAGTGTCAAAGGCTTACTCTTACTATGGAGCGAATGACAGAATGGGAGATGACAAGTATGTCTGCGCACTGACGATAGAGGCTTGTAGGTTGGCTGATGAACTTGGTGTGGACTTCTCAAATTATGACTGGGACGGCGATGGAGAAGTGGATCAGGTTTATATCATATATGCAGGTATGGGAGAGGCGAGCGGCGGCACAGACTCAACTATCTGGCCTCACGAGTACGAGTTGTCAAGCGGCGTTGAGAATGGTGACGGTACAGGCCCTCTGACTCTCGACAACGTTGTCATCGACACTTATGCCATGAGCTGTGAGCTCGGTTCCGATGGGATGAGTATGAACGGCATTGGCACGGCGTGTCATGAGTTTAGCCATTGTCTTGGACTGCCGGATTTCTACGACATATCGTATGATGGCGGTTTCGGAATGGGTTCGTGGGACTTGCTTGATTCTGGTAGTTACAATGGACCTGACCAGAATGGAGAAGTGCCTTGCGGATATTCTGCGTACGAGAGATGGTTCGCTGGTTGGCTGGATTTCAAAGAGCTGGACTCACCTTGCACCGTCACTGACATGCCGTCTCTTGAGGATACTGCTGTGGCGTATGTCATTTACAATGATGGATGCAGTGATGAATTCTTCACTCTGGAGAACAGACAAGACCAGAAATGGTTCTCATACGTGAATGAATATACTGATATACATGGTATGCTTGCCATTCATGTGGATCATGATACGGTTATCTGGGTAAACAATCAGGTAAATACTGAAGCCTCACACCAGAGGATGACCATCATCCCTGCGGACGGAAAGTACGGAAGGTTGGTACAGACTAGTAGTGGCACTTACTACTCAGTGTCCGAGTCGAACTATGCTGGAGACCCGTTCCCGGGCACAGGCAAGGTCAAAGAGCTGACAAACACGTCACATCTCTCCGCTGGCGGTAAGTTGTATAATAAAAATACCGACGGCACATACTACATGAATAAGCCTGTGACAGATATTACTGAGACTGACGGACTGATATCCTTCGATTTCATGGGTGGTGCGGCGGCTGGTGTCTCTGACGTGAAGTCTGCCTACACATCTGTCGTGTATTACACTTTAGACGGTGTCCGCTTAGCGGGAGAGCCAACCACCCCAGGTGTATACATCATGAAAGACGGGGTGGAAATGAAAAAAATATTAGTTAGATGAGACGCACACTGACAATCTTTTTACGTAGAGTCATCTGCCTTGCGTCCATGGCTATCTGCTTGACAAACGCACAGGCGCAGAACACTGTTATGGAGTCGGACATGTTCGGCGACATGAGAAAAGGTGATAAGGCCGCCGTTGTCGCTGTGTACTTCGGCACCTCCAATGACGTGGCTCGTGTGATGAGCATAGAACGTCTTAACAACCGTCTCAAGGAAGCGTTTCCTGACTATGACTTCAGAGAGGCGTGGACATCCAGCGTCATTATCTATAAACTGCGTGAGCGTCAGATCGTGAAATATACGCCGCAGGAGGTGCTCGACCAACTTAAACTGGATGGTTTCACACATGTGCTCGTACAACCTTCGTACATCATTGAGGGAACAGAGAACGACTATCTTAATTATGTGGTGAACAACTACAAGACACAGTTCAAGTCCATACGTGTCAGCCAGCCTTTGCTGAGAAATCCGGAGGACTATGAGGCGGTCATCGATGCAGAGAAAGAGATAGTGAAGGACAAGAAGTCCATGAATGTCCTGGTGTGTCATGGGTCTAAGGGAGCGAAGAACTCACAGTATACTATGCTCGATTATATAGTCAAGGATAAGGGCTACTCCAACTGGACGGTAGCTACTATTGAGGGATTCCCTACTATGGACAACCTCGTGCGAACACTGAGAAAGTCGGGGTTCAAGAAGGTGAATCTTATCCCGTTCCTCTTTACTGCTGGTGAGCACGTCAAGAATGACTTGTCTGGTAAATGGAAGAAGAAACTTGAGGACGAGGGATTTAAAGTTAAGGTCCTGGCACACGGACTCGGAGAGAATGACAAGATAAATGATGTGTATGTCAAACATGCTAAATATACACAGACACATAAAGTCTATTCTTCACTTGAGTTAAAAACGATGGTCAACAAATGAAGGAACGATGAGAGACTGACTTTCTGTCACACTTCATTTGTATTATAGGTATGATATGAGCCCGCTTGTTATGTCGGGCTCATCTCTTTTTCTCTCAAAACTCCCCTGCGGAAGGTTGTAACCATTATTAGTTTTTCTATGTGCATGGCGCATTGACGTTGAAAAGGAACTCATTCGTGATATTAGCTTTCCACTGAAAATGAGGATATGCCTTAACGACATATCCTCATCTCTTAATTTATACCACATTTAGTCAAAATAGTAATGCTTGGATCTTGGAGAACGTGAAAAACAAATACTACTATATTCAACATAATCAGCATAATAATGCAGCTTGTGTGGATTTATCAAACAATTAATTATAGAAAATATTTTTTATTCATCGGGGTAATAATCGACAATGCTTTCACACTGCAAAGTGTAGATTTAAATTAAAAAAGAACAAAATAAAACATAGAAAATATTACTTTTATCATCATTATTTCTTCATGAGCACAGAGCGTTAGATGTCTCGTCTTTCACACGACAACATATACATAAATATGATAAGTCACACATTTATAACGAGATAATAACACCATCTAACAGACCATTTATAACAAAAGAAGACTTTATTCCTTTGCAGCAAATATGCAAAGAGGAAATGACTGTCATCTACAACATAAACTCTATATTATGCTTTAGACATTCAGACGCTTCTTATACATATAAGCACAAGCCTTTGTCAGCAATAATAAAGGTGGAATAACGGACAATTTGGCTTGTGACGAAATTTCCTATGCATATTTTTCGCCAAAAACAGGTTAACTTGCTGATAATCTTAAAACAAGTAATTTAAAAAACTTGTATCTCTTTTTTGAAATTCTCAGGTTAGGATATAGTCTATACGCAGGTCTGAGAATTTTAAAATCCTAACCTGAACTTTTCAACGTCCTAACCTAAGATTTTCAGACGCCGAATAAGACACGGGAAAATTGCGGAAGTCATTTTTCCGTTGTCATGTGTCAATGGAAAAAGTGGAGTTTAGGACAGTGAAAAATGGGAGTGCTGATAGGAAATCTGGTTACGTTTTTGTATCATGTATTAGTGTGTGAATATAAAAAAAGAATCCGCAACGCCTTCTGATGAGTCTGGTGTTGCGGATTGTTACTTGTACTGTTGTGTTATCACAAAGTCAGTATGTGCGCTTACTTCTTGGCTTGCTTAATTCTTATTACCGCGACAGAGTAAGCCGGCATCTTATGTTGGAAACTATTGTCGATGTCGATGTCTTTGCTGACAGGCTCTTTTATTGACTTGTCATTCACGTTTCCGCTAATATAAGTCAATCTCGCTTTCTTGTCATAACCGCTGAGATTCTCCATTGAGATGTTGAACATGTTGTCGCAAGGTATGGCGTTGACGAGTTTTATGATGACGTCACCTGTCTCTTTGTCCACTACGACGGAGCTTTTCACTCTCTTCTCCGCATCGTGTTTGATTTCCCTTCCGTTGTTGATGTCCTTAGTGTCAGGGCTGACGTTGACGGACGAGTACACGTACTCGTCTCCCGCATTCTGACCGAAGAGCATTTGAACATAATAGTTAGGTGTCGGCTTCACCTCCTTATTGTTGAAGTAAATAAGGTCCGGGTTCCATTGAGTGTGTCCTTCTTTTGCCAAAAGAGGCGCATAGCTTGACATTATGACGACGTCGGCGTTGCGTTCCACATTGGTCAGGTGTATAGCCTCAACCAACGCATTCTCCATACGGTTGCCCTTGCTTGCCCATTCGCCGAGATAGACCTTCGTGCCTTGTCTGTCGTACTTGTCGTAGTAGTCCTGGTGGTTCAGGTACCATCCCACAGAGTTGTAATAATGCTCGTCCACGACGTCGATTTTGTTTTCTCTGGCGAGTCTCCATCCTTCCTCGTAGTCAGAGCCTTCCCAGAATGGTCCCACTGTGCCCACGATGGTTATCTCTGGGTGCGCTTTCTTCACTCCGTTGATGAGGAACAGGTATCGTTCCGTGAATACGTCTCCTATGAGATCCTCGTTTCCGATGCCTAAGTACTTAAGGTTGAATGGTTTCGGGTGTCCAGCCTTTGCCCTCATCTTAGCCAAGTCGCTGGTCTTGGCGTCTCCGTTGGCCCACTCGATAAGGTCGAGCAGCTCCTGCAGGTAAGACTCCATGGTCAGTGGCTTGCCGTTGTATGTGTATGGCGAAGCTTTGCCGTTGAGGTCCTTCTCGAATGGCAGTCCGCCTTGCTGTCCGCTTCCGCCTTTCCATGAGTTCTGGCAAGGCACGCCGGCCGCGAGCACTGGCAGAGGCTCAGCTCCTATGTCCTCGCAGAACTGGAAGTACTCATAGAATCCGATGCCTCGGCTTTGGTGGTAATGCCAGATGTTCATGTCTGACTGTCTCTCCCACAGCTCACCGACGGTAGCCTGCCAGTGATAGATATTGTCTATGCCTTGTCCGTGTGACGCGCATCCTCCTGGGAAACGCACGAATCTCGGCTTGAGGTTTGCCAGTGTCTGTGCCAGGTCGCTTCTCATGCCGTTGGCGCGTCCTTTGAATGTCTTTTGCGGGAAGAGAGACACGAAGTCTACGCATATCTCGCCTTCCTGCAGCGGCTCGATGACCAGCTTGGCGTCGTCAGCGTCTTTGGCTGCGCTGAGAACGGCCTTCTGCTGTTTCCATCTCGCTGTGGCACTGACGGTTGTTGAGGCTATGACATTGTCCTTGCTGACCAGGCTCACCTTCAGCTTGCCGTTACCCTTGACGAATATTGACAAGTTGTATTTCTCTTTTGCTTTCACTGTTATGCCGTCCCATCCCTCGTTGACGAGTCTGGCGCCTTTGGACGTGCTTTTCAGTATTGAGTAGTGTGCGTTGTTCTTGTGGATAGGCTCTTTGTCGGAGATGAGCCACTCTGCTCCCTCACCTTCTAACGTCCATGCCGTTTTTGCGTTCCAGCCGCCATGGTCTTCCGATGTGTACTCGAAGTCCCTGTTCTGTATCAGCTCGGCGTAGAGACCTCCGTCGGCGGCATAGTTGATGTCCTCAAAGAATATGCCGACAAGCTCGGGTGAGATGTTCTTCTTGTCATTCATGTCGAACGACAAGTCGGTCGTCATCTCCTTCTTGAATCCTTCGAGAGCCTTGGTGGTGATTCTCTCGCCCTCCCATTGTGCCCTGAGTTCAGCGGCCTGAACCTTGTTGACCAGGTCCTCCACGACTTTGTATGGGACTTTGATGATGTTTTCCTTAGACTCGTGTTCCAGCTGTGACTTCTTCTTGTCGAAATCCGCTGCGGAGAGTGTAGGGTAGTCTTGTGGTTTCCATAGGAACAGGTCCTTTGACTGTGTTGTGGCTATCTGAGGATTTTTCGGGTTAGGTATGAACTCAGCCATGAATGTCTCGCCGTCATATCTCAGTACAGGGTAGTACATTTTCTTTTCTGCTCCCCATGGGCCGTAGTCGCTCTTGAAGAGGTTATGGTTCCCGATCGGGATCCATGTCTTCTTGTCTGACGAGTAAGAAACTTTCAAACCGTCTGACGGATCGGTGTTATGCGATTTGACAAACACAGAGTCTGGGTGATTTGCCCATGATGAGGCAGATGCGATAAGTAGTGCGGTCGTTAAAAAATGTCTCATTGTGAACTATTATTTGTTATTTGGTTTTATCATCAGGCTTTGCTTGTTGTTGTCTATGTCTCGTGAGACAATAGGTTGTCATTCCTCTGACTCGTCGTCGGCGCTGACCTCAAACGTCGTGGTGTATTGCTGTAGCTCCACGTACAGCGCGGTGCCGGCTGTCGGTGCAAGGGCCCCGCTGATGCTGACGCTGTGGGTGCCGGCTGTCGGAGCCACGGTAGATACGTATGGAGTGCTGGACAGGAAGTAGTTGGTGCTTTTTGTGCCGCTGAACACCGTGACACCGTCTATGCTGATGTTCTGCTTGAAGTAATACCAGTTCTGCCCCTTGTCGGCGTAGTTGAAGGTGATGGTTATTGAGTCTCCCTCGTGGCACGGATTAGGCTCCACCGTGACGCCAGAGAATGTCGGTGCCGTGAACTTCGCCTCGTCATCTTTGCATGAGGTTAGTTGCATGACAGATGATAATATAAGAATGAAAGCGAAATAGATGTTTTTGTTACTCATTTAGGTCCGTCAGTTTTAAGTTAATTGCTTTGTTTTCATGCAAAGTTATTGAAAATTGACATAAAAGAGGTATCTTTGTCTTCGAATTTAATAAGATTTAAATCTAAATTAACAATGTTTAGTGGTATAGTAGAAGAATTTGCCACGGTCGTGGCGGTGAAGAGAGAAAAAGAGAATATGCATTTTTTCCTCACATGCTCATTCGTGGGTGAACTGAAGATAGATCAGAGCGTTGCGCATAATGGTGTCTGCCTCACCGTTGTTGACATAAAGGATGATGTGTACGTCGTGACCGCAATGAAGGAGACTCTGGAGAAAAGTAACCTCGGCCTGCTTAGGGTGGGCGACAAGGTCAATGTGGAGCGTTCGATGATGATGAACGGACGACTCGACGGACATATCGTTCAGGGACATGTCGACCAGACGGCCTTGTGCGTGGACGTGAAGGACAGACAAGGCTCCTATGAGTTCACCTTCGAGTATGACAAGGATGTCGAGATGGCGAAGAAGGGGTACCTGACAGTGGACAAGGGTAGTGTCACGGTCAATGGCGTCAGTCTTACTGTCTGCAATTCCACTGACCACTCTTTCCAGGTGAATATCATACCATACACCTTTGAGCATACTAATTTCCACCAGATACAGGTCGGCACGAAGGTGAACATCGAGTTTGACATCATCGGTAAGTATATTGCAAGAATACAAAGTCTGTCATGATATGAGAAGGATTGTGTTGTTCTTGTTTCTCTGCGCATCGGCG
>CALCEL010000094.1 GCA_937900485.1 uncultured Prevotellaceae bacterium | reverse complement strand
GGCACCGATACGAATGATACCGTTCTCGTCGAGGTCCTTCGTGGCATCCTCGGAAACGTTAGGAATATCGGAGGTGAGTTCCTCCATGCCTCGCTTGGTCTCGCGGACCTCAAGGGAGTATTCGTCAACGTGGACGGATGTCAGCACGTCGTCGCGCACTACGCGCTCTGACAGCACGATGGCATCCTCATAGTTGTAACCCTTCCATGGCATGTAGGCAACGAGGAGGTTGCGGCCGAGCGCAAGTTCACCGTTCTCGGTAGCATAGCCTTCGGTGAGGATGTCGCCAGCCTTTACGCGCTGACCCTTCTCACAGATAGGACGAAGGTCTATGGTCATGTTCTGGTTTGTACGGCGGAACTTCGGTATGCGGTACTCCTTGATAGCGGGCTCGAAGCTTACGAATTCCTCGTCCTCTGTGCGGTCGTAGAGGATGCGGATGGTCGTGGCGTCCACATATTCTATCACGCCTTCGCCCTCTGCAGTAATCATCGTGCGAGAGTCTTCACAAACCTGCTTCTCAAGTCCTGTGCCGACGATAGGAGCTTCATTGTGGAGCAATGGCACTGCCTGGCGCATCATGTTACATCCCATCAGCGCACGGTGACCGTCATCGTGCTCAAGGAACGGAATGAGTCCGGCTGAAACGGAAGCAATCTGCTGCGGTGACACGTCCATGAGGTCAACGTCAGTAGGCGGAACGACAGGGAAGTCTGCATTCTCACGACACTTTACCACGTCGCGGATGAATGAGCCGTCGTCATTGAGCGGAGCATTGCCCTGACCTATTACATGGTCTTCCTCTTCCTCTGCGGTGAGGTAAACTACGTTGTCGTTGTTAAGGTCGGTCATGCCGTTGCTTACCTTGCGGTAAGGTGTCTCGATGAAGCCGAGGTCGTTAATCTGCGCATACATACAGAGCGAAGAAATAAGACCGATGTTAGGACCTTCAGGAGACTCGATAGGACAGAGACGTCCGTAGTGGGTATAGTGTACGTCACGAACCTCGAAGCCGGCACGCTCGCGTGACAGGCCGCCAGGACCGAGTGCTGAGAGACGACGCTTGTGAGTAACCTCGGCAAGCGGGTTCGTCTGGTCCATGAACTGTGACAGCGGGTTGGTACCGAAGAATGAGTTTATGACGCTTGATATAGTCTTCGCATTAATGAGATCCGTAGGAGTGAACACCTCGTTGTCGCGGACGTTCATACGCTCACGGATGGTGCGGCTCATGCGTGAGAGGCCGATGGAGAACTGGTTTGCCAGCTGCTCGCCGACGGTGCGTACACGACGGTTGGACAGGTGGTCGATGTCGTCAACGGTGGCGTTGGAGTTGATGAGCTGGATGAGATACTTGATAATCTCAATGATGTCCTCCTTGGTGAGTACACGGACACTCATGTCGGTGTTAAGGCCGAGCTTCTTGTTGATACGATAGCGGCCTACTTCGCCGAGGTCATAACGCTTGTCGGAGAAGAAAAGGTTCTGTATCACCTCACGCGCACTTGCCTCGTCCGCAGGGTCTGCGTTGCGCAGCTGGCGGTAGATGTAGTACACAGCCTCCTTTTCCGAGTTTGATGTATCCTTGGCAAGCGTATTGAAGATGATGCCGTACTTTGAAGCACTCTCCTCGTCCTTGTGAACGAGAATCGTTGCCTGCTCGCTGTCGAGGATGTCCTGGATGTTGTCGGCGGTAATTTCTGTCTCACGCTGCATGAGTATCTCATTACGCTCGAGAGAAACCACTTCGCCCGTGTCCTCATCAACGAAGTCCTCCGACCATGTCCTCATAATATGGGCTGCCAGCTTGCGGCCTACGAGTTCCTTGAGGTTCTTCTTCGTCACCTTTACCTCTTCTGCAAGGTCGAAGATGGACAGTATGTCCTTGTCCTTCTCAAAGCCGATGGCACGAAGCAGCGTCGTCACGGGCAACTTCTTCTTACGGTCGATGTAGGCATACATCACGTTGTTGATGTCCGTCGCGAACTCTATCCATGAGCCCTTGAACGGAATGATGCGTGCTGAATAAAGAACGGAGCCGTTTGCATGGACGCCCTGTCCGAAGAATACGCCCGGTGAACGGTGGAGCTGTGATACCACGACGCGCTCTGCACCATTTATTATGAAGGTGCCGTTGTCGGTCATGTATGGTATGGTGCCGAGGAAGACGTCCGAGATTATTGTCTCGAAGTCCGTATGGTCCTCGTCCGTACAGTACAGCTTCATCTTTGCCTTCATGGGCACGCTGTATGTGAGTCCGCGCTCAAGGCACTCCTCTATGGTGTAGCGTGGCGGGTCGATGAAGTAGTCGAGGAACTCGAGTACGAAGTTATTACGGGTGTCCGTAATCGGGAAGTTCTCTGAGAACACCTTGTACAGACCGTCCTTCTTGCGCTCCTCAGGTGGGGTGTCCAACTGCAGGAAGTCACGGAAAGACTTCAGCTGCACGTCGAGGAAATCCGGATATGGCATCGGATTCTTCACTCGTGCGAAGTTTATTCTTTTTTCAGCAACTTTCTTTGTCATGCTTTTTGTATGAAGTATGATAATTGTTTGTTTCCTCTCTGAAACTCGTTGTCCTTGCTTTCTCTCTAAATCACTCTTTAGACATGAAAAGGTTAGGACCCACCTACTTGGAAGATCCTAACCGTTTTATAATCTTGTTGAGCCTGGCGGCCCGTTGTCCTCAAGCGATATTACTTGAGCTCTACCTTGGCACCAGCCTCTTCGATAGCCTTCTTGAGATTCTCAGCTTCTGCCTTTGGCATAGCCTCCTTTATGGTTGCAGGAGCACCGTCAACGAGATCCTTTGCGTCCTTCAGACCGAGACCGCAAGCCTCCTTGACAGCCTTTACTACAGCGAGCTTGTTAGCACCTACCTCAGCGAGGACTACGTCGAAAGAGTCCTTCTCGGCAGCTGCCTCTGGAGCTGCGCCTGCGCCCGGAGCAGCAGCAACAGCAACAGCTGCAGCAGCTGGCTCAATACCATACTCGTCCTTCAGGACCTGTGCGAGTTCATTTACTTCTTTTACTGTGAGGTTCACGAGTTCCTCAGCAATAGCTTTAATATCTGCCATTTTTATTTGAAAATTTGATTTGTTTTGACTTAAAAATAGTTAATTCTTTTTTACTCTGGGCGTTCTCCCAATGTCTTGAGCAGACCATGTATAGTACCAGCACCAGACTGCAGGCCTGAGAGTACGTTCTTTGCAGGAGACTGCAGCAGTGCGACAACCTCTGCGATGAGTTCGTTCTTGCTCTTGAGTGCAGCGAGTTCGTCGAGCTTTTCAGTGCCAACGAAGAAGCTTTCCTCGGCATAAGCAGCCTTGAGTGAAGGATTTGTGTCCTTGAACTCCTTGAGGAGCTTTGCAGGAACATTTGCGGTCTCACAGAACATGAGAGCGGTGTTGCCCTTCAGTGTGCCATAGAGTTCAGAGTAGTCGAGCTCTGCTGCATCGAAGGCCTTAATCAGAAGCTTGTTCTTGACAACGACGGTCTTGATGTTCTTCTGGAAAGCCTTGCGGCGCAGGTTAGTAGTAGCCTCGGCGTTGAGTCCTGTTACGTCCACAACGTAGAAGTGAGGATACTGCTTGAGCAGTTCGCCAAGCTCTGAGATTACGGTATCTTTTACTTCTTTTTTCATTTTACGGAACTTTTAGAGTTAATCGGCTGATTTAGGATCAATCTTGATACCCTTACTCATTGTGCTTGAAATAAAGATACTCTTGATGTATGTTCCCTTTGCTGCCGCCGGCTTGAGCTTAACGACCGTGTTGATGAATTCCTTTGCGTTGCCTGCAATGGCTTCGGGTGTCATTGACACCTTGCCTATAGAGGTGTGGATGATGCCGGTCTTGTCAACCTTGAAGTCTATCTTACCAGACTTGACTTCCTTGACAGCCTTGGCAACTTCCATTGTCACCGTGCCGCTCTTTGGGTTAGGCATGAGTCCGCGAGGACCGAGGATACGGCCAATAGGACCTATCTTACCCATACATGAAGGCATGGTGATGATGACGTCAACATCAGTCCAACCGCCCTTGATCTTCTCGATGTACTCGTCAAGACCAACGTAGTCGGCACCAGCTTCCTTTGCAGCAGCTTCCTGGTCGGCGGTAACGAGTGCGAGTACGCGTGTCACCTTGCCAGTGCCGTTAGGGAGGGATACCACGCCGCGGACCATCTGGTTAGCCTTGCGGGGGTCAACGCCGAGGCGCATGTCGATGTCAACAGAGGCATCAAACTTCGTCGTCGTTATTTCCTTCACAAGAGCTGCAGCCTCGTCAACGGTGTAGAGCTTGTTTGCCTCGACCTTTCCTGCTACTGCCTTTTGATTTTTTGTCAGTTTACTCATTGTTTTTGAAGTTTTTTCGGTACAACCGGCAATGTCTTTTCATTGCCTCCCGGAAATGTAAATTAATCAGCGGATCTCTCGTTACGGAGATTTGCTATTGCTTATGCTGGGAAGTCGCCCTTTACGGTGATGCCCATGCTGCGTGCCGTACCTGCAATCTGCTTCATGGCAGACTCTACGGTAAAGCAGTTGAGGTCCTTCAGCTTGTCCTCGGCGATGGTCTTGATCTGGTCCCATGTCACCTCGGCCACCTTGTTACGGTTAGGAGATGCAGAGCCTGACTTTACCTTCGCAATCTCCTTGAGCTGCACGGCAGCGGGAGATGTCTTGATTACGAAGTCAAAAGACTTGTCAGCATAATAAGTAATAACAACAGGGAGCACCTTGCCTGCCTTATCCTGGGTACGAGCATTGAACTCCTTGCAGAAGCCCATGATGTTGATACCCTTGGAACCCAGAGCAGGTCCCACTGGAGGAGATGGATTGGCAGCGCCGCCCTTAATCTGTAACTTGAGTTGTCCAGCAACTTCTTTAGCCATCTTTGTTGTTATGATTAAATAGTGAATTTATATAGAGACGGAGCCAGCTGGAAGCATTATATTGGGCTGACCCGCGAATCTTCTTAACCTTCTTTCTCTACCTGCATGAAACTGAGTTCGAGAGGAGTGTTGCGTCCGAATATCTTGACGATGACCTTGAGCGAGCGCTTCTCGCTGTTCACCTCCTCTATGACACCCGTAAAGCCGCTGAACGGACCGTCCGTCACCTTCACTGACTCGTTTACAACGTATGGTATGTCCATTTCCTCTACGAGTTCCGTTTCCTCCGCAGCACCCACCATGCGGTTGATGTCCGACCTGCGTACCGGCGTAGGGTTGTCGAGTCCTCCGAGGAATCCGAGGCAGTTAGGCATAAAGCGCAGCGTGTGTGCGGTGTCGCCTACGAGGTCTGCCTCCACGAAGAGGTAGCCTGGCAGTGCCACTTTCTCCTTTACGACACGCTTGCCGTTCCTGAGGGCGGCATGCTTCTCCATTGGCAGCAGCACCTGAGCCACGCGGGCTGCAAGCTGCGGGTTGTGGGAACATTCCTTCTCGATATACTCCTTCAGCTTTGCCTCCTTGCCGCTTACGGAACGCATGGCGTACCATTTCATACCTTTCTCTTGCATATACCTCTTTCTCTTAAAGGATTAGTTTGGGTATATTGTGCCCATTACGAACCTGAACACTGAGTCCATGCAGAATACTATGAGCGCTATCACGAGAGAAGCGGACAGCACCACCATAGCGGAGTGTGTCAGCTGCTGACGTGTAGGCCAAGTTGTCTTATGTGCAAGCTCTTCGTAGCAAGCCTTGCAATAATTTATAACCTTATTCATAAAAACTTCTTATTTGGCACGGGAGGAAGGAATCGAACCCTCATTGACGGTTTTGGAGACCGCTTTCCTACCATTGAAAGACTCCCGTAGAAAAGTTCCTGCAGCCCTGGGACTACAGGAACTTGTCGTTATCTGATTTTCTTTGTTTCAGAATTACGAACTACCAGGAATTAATCCTCGTAAACCTCAGTGATCTGGCCTGAGCCTACGGTACGTCCACCCTCACGGATAGCGAAACGCAGACCTGCGTTCAGAGCCACAGCGTAGATGAGTTCTACGGTGATCTCTACGTTATCGCCAGGCATTACCATCTCAACTCCTTCTGGGAGAGTGATCTCACCTGTGCAGTCCATTGTGCGGAGGTAGAACTGTGGGCGATACTTGTTGCCGAATGGAGTGTGACGGCCGCCCTCTTCCTTCTTCAGCACGTAGATAGATGCCTTGAAGCGCTTGAAAGGCTTGATCTGTCCTGGGTGGCAGAGCACCATACCGCGCTTAATCTCGTTCTTGTCGATACCACGCAGCAGCAGACCTACGTTATCACCAGCCTGGCCCTCGTCAAGTATCTTGCGGAACATCTCAACGCCAGTAACAACCGACTTCTTGTCTTCGCCGAGACCGAGCAGTTCAACCTCGTCGCCTACGTGGATAACACCAGTCTCGATACGACCGGTAGCCACTGTACCACGACCTGTGATTGAGAACACGTCCTCAACAGGCATCAGGAAGGGCT
>CALCEL010000093.1 GCA_937900485.1 uncultured Prevotellaceae bacterium | reverse complement strand
ATGCGAGAGTACAGGAGGACGGCAGCGTCAAGTCATCCGTGGACAAGTTCTACACACAGGAAGACCTGCAGACGCTTAAAGAGAAGATGCAGGCACAACCAGGAGACCTCATCCTCATACTTAGCGGAGATGACGACATGAAGACAAGAAAACAGCTCTGCGAGCTCAGACTGGAGATGGGAGAGCGTCTCGGCCTTCGTGACAAGAACAAGTTCGCCCTTCTCTGGGTCACTGAGTTCCCTATGTTCGAGTGGAGCGACGAGGAAGGTCGTCTGATGGCCATGCACCACCCGTTCACCCACCCTATGGACGAAGACATTCCTATGCTCGACACAAACCCGGCAGCCGTACGCGCAGACGCATACGACATGGTATGTAACGGTATCGAGGTCGGCGGAGGATCAATACGTATACACGACCCTAAACTTCAAGCTAAGATGTTCGAGATTCTCGGATTCACACCTGAGAAGGCAGAGGAACAGTTCGGCTTCCTGATGAACGCGTTCAAATACGGAGCACCACCTCACGGAGGACTTGCATACGGACTCGACCGTTGGGTCAGCATCTTCGCGGGTCTCGACTCAATACGCGACTGCATCGCGTTCCCTAAAAACAACAGCGGACGTGACGTGATGTTGGACGCACCTTCATTTGTCGACCAGAAACAGCTTGACGAGGACTTCATCTCGCTCAACTTACCAAAGGAATAAAGGCAAAACACTCTTGATATGGGGGGGATTTCTCCCCCCATTATCAATAATTATAAGTCCGGAGAGAAAAAAAACTCAGAAAAGATTTGCCAATAAAAGAAAAAAGCGTACCTTTGCAGCGCAATTGGGAAACGGAACACCAAAAACAAATTAAAATGCGTCCTTAGCTCAGCTGGTAGAGCAATTGACTCTTAATCAATGGGTCCAGGGTTCGAGCCCCTGAGGGCGTACAAGACGAGGGCAACAAGTTGCCCTCTTTTTTTTTGCTAACATTACTCCGACAAACGACAATACACAATGCTAACATTCTTCAGTTTTGGAAGTGGCAGTTGCGGAAACTGCTATTATATAGGAACCGATAAAGACGCCGTGTTGGTTGATGCGGGCGTCGGCATCAGGCGTTTCAAGAAAAACTTAAAAGAATACGGCATAAGCACTAATACCATCAAGGCAATGCTCACCACACACGACCATGCGGACCACACCAAGGCCAGCGGAGTCATCAGCGGCGAGTACAACCTGCCTGTTTACGCCACACAACTCGTGCACGAGGGAATGAGACGCAACTATCAACTGAGAAACAAGGTTGACGTGACCAGGACACACATCGTCACACCCGGCGAAACCTTCACAGTCGGAGAGCTGAAGGTCACGGCGTTCCCCATCCCACACGACGCTTCAGAGAACGTTGGTTATTTCATCGAGACACCAGAGACAAACATCACCGTCATGACCGACGTCGGCGACATCACCGACGACATCTCCAACTACATACAGAAGTCGAACAACCTCATCATCGAGGCGAACTACGACCGTGAGATGCTCAGACAGGGAAGATACCCCGAGATGCTGAAACAGCGCATCACGTCCGGACGAGGACACCTGGCCAACATACAAACCGCCGACGCCCTGGCCAAGAATTTCCACGAGAAGCTAAAGAGAATATGGCTCTGCCACCTCAGCGAGGAAAACAACCATCCGGAACTGGCGAAAAAAACAATTGAGACACATCTAAGAGCGTTCGGACTGATCGCCGGAACAGACTTCCAGCTGGAGGTGCTGAGACGGAAAATACCTACCGGACCTTTCGTCATTAAAGACTGAGGACTCACACGCCCGACAAGACCGAGACAAACAAAGCCCCCACTCATGCGAAACGACAGGATAACACACAAACCGACCTGACTCACAACATAATACAGAAAGGAAAAGGAAACATATTAAAATTGGTAAAATAGCCGCTCTAAATTCTTAATTAAACTGAATTGTTTGCTTTTTTGCGAAAAAAATTATATATCTTTGCATAAGTTTTCGAAAACAATTGACAATGAAAGCAAAGAAGATTCTATTTATCACACAGGAAATGGTTCCGTTCGTACCTGAGAGTCCAAAAGCAAAAATGGGACTTCAGCTACCACAGGCAATACAGGAGAGAAACAACGAGATAAGAACTTTCACTCCAAAATGGGGAGCAATAAACGAAAGAAGGAACCAACTCCATGAAGTGATACGTCTGTCTGGCATGAACCTCATCATCGACGAGACAGACCATCCGTTAATCATAAAAGTCGCGTCACTCCAGGCCGCACACATGCAGATATACTTCATCGACAATGATGATTATTTCCAGAAACGTGACATGGTCACTGACAGCGACGGCAATGAGTACAAGGACAATGGAGAGAGAGCCGTGTTCTACGCGCGAGGCGTTCTCGAGACTGTCAAGAAACTCAGATGGGCCCCTAACGTCATACATTGTCAGGGATGGATCTCCGCACTGGCACCTCTGTACATCAAGAAGGCCTACGCCGACGAGCCGTCATTCTGCGACAGCAAGGTAGTGTTCTCCGCCTCATCAGCAGACTTCAGCGAGGACATGGGAAAGCACAACATCGACTGCATACCTTTCAAAAACGTCACATTGGACGAGATAAAAGACGTCTGCACAGACAAACTGACATACACCGAACTGGCGAAGATTGCTGTCAAGTACTCCGACGGACTGATTCTCGAGGACGACGGAGTCGACCCGGAGATAATAGAATACGCGAAGTCTCAAGGAAAACCAGTTCTGAAATACAACGACGGCGACAACAAATTCGACGAATACGACAAATTCTTTGACTCTTTCACAGACAATACTGAGGATTAACGACTTTGTGAGAAAAGGCGTGACACACGTTGTCTTGACGCCCCCGCTCCCACATGATCCGACAGCGCATGTTATGTGACTAAATCAACATAATCATTTCAATAATGTCTTTAAGACCATTTATCCCCCTTTTGATCGCATGTGTGTGTTTCGCGGCATGTGACGACAACACATCAACCTTAGGTATGGACATGATGCCATCCAGCGACTTGATGACGAAAACATACAAGACATACGACGTCAACTCGTCCTCCTATGAGGTCGGAGACTCCGTGCTCGCAAGAACAAGCATGTCATACATAGGACGATTCACAGACCCGGTCACAGGCACATCAATAAAGAGCGATTTCTTGTCTCAATACTATTGTCTGGACGGACAAATGTTTCCAGACTCCATCATAGGAGACTCCGTATTGTCGGTCAACGCTCACCTCTACTTCACCACTTTCATCGGAGACTCTCTGACTAACATGGAGATTGAGGTGTATGAGCTGGACTCACTGCTTGACGCCAACGCGGACTACTACACGAACATCGACCCGACTAAGTTTATAAACAAGGACGCTAAGCCTATCGGAAAAAAATGGTTCACGGCATCCGACAGAACTATAACGGACTCGCTGAGATACGCCATCAAGGGCACAAGCTCTGACTCCCTCAGACAAGTGACCATATCACTGGACAGAAGCATAGGACAAAAGATTCTGGAGGCTTACAGACAAGACACGACAATATTGTCAAGCGCCAACAAATGGCTGCACAGCGGACTGCCTACAAGCAAAGGACTGTACTACAAACTCTGCAAAGGTGACGGACTGATGGCCTACGTAAAGGTCAGCAACATAACAATCGCTTTCGACTACTACGACGCGGAGACGGACAGCGTGTACAAATCCGCATCCTTCTCACTGCCAGGAACAGAGGAGGTCGTGCAAGCCACACGCTTCGAGAACAAAAACATCGACAAGCTCATGGCGGACACGGAGGCGACATACCTGAAATGTCCTGCCGGCATCTTCACAATGGCTGAGCTTCCTGTCGACTCCATCAACGTCAACGACACCATCAACTCAGCGTCAATAACATTCACGAGATACAACGACAGCGAGTACAGCAACGCGTCTGCGGAGAGTTCTTTCAGACTCGGAATACCGAAAACCGTGCTCCTCGTGAGACTTGACGAGTACCTGAACGGATTCTTTGAGAATTACAACGTCAATGACAATATCACGTCATACATCACCACATTCTCAAGCAGCACCAACACTTATGAGTTCGACAATATCTCAAGGCTGATAAGCACAATACAACAGGAGAGGAAGAACGGAACGGCAACCGAGAATTACAACAAGATACTTCTCATACCTGTCGAGACCACTACTTCCAGTTCAAGCTCAACCACGGTTGTGAAGATGAACCACGACTTCAGCATGAGCAGCGCAAGACTGGTGGGCGGAAAGGACGACAAGGTCCAACTGAACGTGATATACAGCAGATTCAACAACAATCACTAAACGATACGAGAACGGGGGCGCAAATGCGGTCCCGTTTTTTTGTTATGCCCGCAACAACGCACTGTCCTCACCCTTCCCCACATGAAAACACACGACTGTTTTTCCGCATTTAACCGACACAGGACAACCGCAAGGTTTTCCAACACTAAAATGCAGCCACAGACCACTGCCGTTCATGAGAAACACAACCCGACGACAATGAAAGCCACGAATGGATGACTAGTGAGGCACCCGAAAAAGGCAAACTATACCAGATCACTGAGAGCGTACGCATCACCACGGACAGCATCAGACTGTAGCATCACTTCATGCCACGCCACGAGACGGTCAACACTGACATTCGGACATCAGACAAAACGGCCACAATCACATGATGACAGAGACGACCATCTTGCTCGCACAAGAACGAAAGGACTCAACACCGGAGACAACATCGTCCGTCCCTCTTCTCTTCCGACATTTTGAGTTGACAATCCGGAATTATTTCCACAAAAACTCAGCGACATGATGTTCCCATCGTTTCACGCCTATCCATCCTTCACAACTTTCCAGATTAATTCTCAGCGTTTTACGCATCCAACGTCATCAGTTCACAAACAAGACACACTCGGTGCAAACACTCAGCGCAATCGGTTTTCTCGCCCTGCACATACAGTTCACTTACTCTACATCCTCGTTTTTCTCACTCTGCGCCCTCGTCTTACACACGACAACTACGACTACTACTACAACTACGACTATTTTGAATTCTTTGATATTTAATAATT
>CALCEL010000092.1 GCA_937900485.1 uncultured Prevotellaceae bacterium | reverse complement strand
ATTCTCGCTATGCGGATGCATGAACGGGAAAGGGGGCTTTATGAGGGACGACTAGTTAACTGTTTTTGATAATTTTAAAAAAGTTTTGCAAAAGTAAATCTTTTTGATGGAAGTATAATGACAAAATTCCTGATATTTTGTTCTTGTCCATCATAAAAAGTTTTTTATGTAGTCTCATGTTTGATCCTTTTTTGTTGTGGACGATTTTTATTACTTTCTTTCTTTTGTCGGGTCTGCATTTTGTGTTAATTTTGCAAAGAAAAAGAATATCATTGGATTAATGTAAATAATATGGATATAGAGAAGCCAGAAGAGATAAAGACTGAGTCTGTCAGTTTTGTAGAGGAAATATTGAAAAATGATTTGTCAGAAGGAAAGAATGGCGGAAAGGTTCAGACACGTTTCCCGCCCGAGCCTAATGGCTATCTGCATATTGGTCATGCTAAGGCTATCGCTATTGATTTCGGTCTGGCGAAAAAGTACGGGGGAGTATGTAACCTTCGTCTGGATGACACAAATCCTCAAAAGGAGGATATTGAGTACGTGAACGCTATAAAGCGTGATATAGAGTGGCTTGGTTTTAAGTGGGGTGACGTGTTGTATGCTTCAGACTATTTCCAAAAGCTGTGGGACTTGGCTGTAGAGCTCATTAAACAGGGAAAGGCGTATGTTGATGAGCAGACAAGCGAGCAGATTGCGATGCAAAAGGGAACGCCTACTCAACCGGGTGTGGAGTCTCCATACAGAAATCGTCCTGTTGAGGAAAGTCTTAGTCTCTTCAACGAGATGAACTCTGGTAATATGGAGCCGGGAAAAATGGTGCTCCGTGCCAAGATAGACATGGCAAGCCCAAATATGCATTTCCGTGACCCTATCATGTATAGAGTTCTCAATATGCCGCATTGGCGTACTGGAAATAAGTGGAACGCATACCCTATGTATGACTACACTCATGGTCAGTGTGATTACTGGGAAGGCGTGACGCATTCTTTGTGTACATTGGAGTTTGTCAGTCATCGTCCTCTGTATGATTTGTTCGTGGATTGGGCAAAGCAGGCGGCAGGTGATGATAAGCCATTGGATGACAATCGTCCTCGACAGATAGAGTTCAACAAACTTAATCTTACACATATCCTTCTGTCAAAGCGTAATTTGTTGATGTTGGTTAAGGAAGGTGTTGTTAACGGTTGGGATGATCCTCGTATGCCGACAATCAGTGCTTTTAGACGTAGAGGTTATAGCCCGGAGAGTATACTGAATTTTATTAATAAGATTGGTTATACAAAGTTTGACGCACTTAACCAGATGTCTCTTTTTGAGTCTGCGGTAAGAGATGACTTGAACAAGAGAGCGCAGCGTGTCAGTGCGGTGCTTGACCCAATTAAGTTGGTGATAACTAACTATCCAAAAGATAAGGTTGAGGTGTATAACGTTCAAAACAATCCGGAGAATCCGGAGGACGGAACGCATGAGATGGAGTTTAGTGGTGAACTTTGGATTGAGCGTGAGGACTTTATGGAGGAGGCTCCAAAGAAATTCCTTCGTCTTGGTCCTGGTAAAGAGGTGAGACTGAAAAACTCTTATATCATTAAGTGTCCGGATGAGGGTTGTGTGTTAGAGCGTGATGAGCAGGGTAGACCTACTGTCATAGCCGCAGAGTATGATTCGATAAGTCTTAGTGGCATGGAAGGTGCCGACAGAAAGATTAAGGGAAAGACTATTCACTGGGTAAGTTGCGGACATTGTGTTGAGGCTGAGGTCCGTAACTATGATCGTCTGTGGATGGTGGAGAATCCACGTGACGAGGTGTCTGCATATAGCAAGGAACAGGGTAAGGAGCGTATTGATATTGATGATATGCGTCATTTTATTAATCCGAACAGTCTTGAGGTTAAGACTGCATACGTGGAGAAATGGCTGTTGAACGCCAAACCGCTTGACTATTTACAGTTCCAGCGTATCGGTTATTACAATGTTGATCCTGACTCAACGCCTGACCATCTTGTATTTAATAGGACTGTGGGATTGAAGGATACATGGTCAAAGATTAATAAATAAGGAGAGTTTTTGAAAGACAGTTATTTCGAATCTGAAGAGTTCAAGGAGATTCTGGAAAGATATGAGTCATCGAGAAAGCAAGGTTACACTTGCTATCTCGATGTTGATGATTATGTGGATATCGCTGACTACTATCTTGGAGTTATGAGAGCCGATGACGGCATAGACGTCACAGATGCAGGTCTTGACGCTCATCCGGGTAATGAGTTGCTGTTGTCTGTCAAAAGCAGCATACTTATATATATCCATGACTATGAGGGTGCCCGACAGATTGTTGATGATCTTGTCGAGTTATCTGATGATAAAGATGTGTTTTATCAGAAAGCTCAGCTTAAGTATGCGTTGGATAAGGATGAGGAGACTGCGGAGGAGATGTTTCGTGAGTGGATATCATACATAGAGAAAGAGGAGGAAGATTTTGGTAATCCCTCTACGAGTGAGTATGTCCGTGAGTCGTATGTCCATGTTATCACGTCTTTTATTGAATTGTCAGATAACCGTGTTTATGATCCTGAACTTGTTAAGCGGTGGGTTGAGGAGTATATTGTTGTCTTTGAGCCGTTGGGTGAATACAATTCGGATTTGATTTTAGCGGATATAGTACGTGACGAGTTTATGTCTGACATGATTGAGAAAGTTTACTCTCAAATACTCGTCAACGCTCCTTATGCTAATTTCGGGTGGACAGTGTTGGCCACAGCTCAGAATGTCAACGGCAAGTTCAGAGAGTCAATAGAGTCATGCGACTTCGCTTTAGCTGTCAATCCTGATGATTGGGACGCGAAGATCACCAAGGCTCACGACTATTACGCTTTGGAGGACTACGATAAAGCATTACCGTTGTTTGAGGAAGTGATGAATAAGTTTAGTGATAACTCACAAAGCCTTCCATATGCGGAATGTCTCTTATACTGTAATCATATCGACGAGGGAAGAGAACAGCTGTATAGAGCTTTGGAGTTCGTGGAGACAATAAAAGACAAAGACAAGACGTTTTACGTAAATCAGCTATATAGCATATCACAAGGCTGTTTGCTTTGTGATGATATTGAACTAGGTCGGAAGGTTGTTGATATGGCTCTTGAGGAAGCCCCGTCAGATGTCTCTTTTCTGCTTAATAAAGGAATCTTTCTGCTTATGGATGGTGACTATGAGAAGTCATTATCCAGTTTCCTTGACGCTTTAAGTAATTCGTCTGATTATGTGTCAACATGTATAAGTGTAGTGCTTCGCCTTATTTACAAAAACTATGACAAGTTGGCTCTCGATTTGTTGGACGGATGTGTGAATATTAAGTCGGACTCACCATCAGTAAGGCTCATCTCAGCTTATAAGGCATATATTTACTATAGACTAAGGGATTACCAGAATTTCATGGTTGAATTGGAGACGGCTCACGACGAATGTCCAGAGATGATTGAGTCTCTTTTCGCAGATGTCTTGCCTCCGACACTTTCCAAGGACGAGTATTATGATTATTTAGTCAATAACCCGTTTTAAGAGTTTCTACCACGCTCCAAGATTTCTCTCGCCATTTTTTCCGAAAGCTAAAGACAAACTGTCAAGGTGAAAGTCATATATATAATTATGTGTGTCTATCGTCTTGAAATTCTTAGCTTTGTAAGCTGCGTTGTCTTCACTCTCAAATAAACAGTTGTCAATATTCATGCTGATGTATCTTCTCATTCCCGTTGTGTCGCTGTTGAGGAGACTACGTGATATTGACAGGACCAGATCCGCCTTTGTATATGGCATACATACTGCCAATTCATCCTTGCCGTATCCAGTTAGTATTGTGTTTTTGATGTTTACGTTGAGCGGACATGACACCGTGTCACCGTCTTCAGACAGGTAATAGTTCCAGCAGTAAAACGCATATCCTCTCTCGCTGTGTAGTGCGCTGAACTGGGCTATTGTGCATTGGTCGAAATCGTAGTCTCCGCCTATAAGCCTGATACAATCGTACTTGGCGTTAGATATTTGTGTGTCTTTCAACACCAATTTGTTGTTCGTGGATGTCAGTCCATAGCCATTGAAATTATGTATTACGCTGTTCAAGATGGTCAGCTTACATTTGTCTACACCGGACTCTTCACATGTGATTGCGTTGTCACCTCCGTGAATGTCGGCGTAGCTTATCTGGTTTTCTGTACTGCTCTCCGTAAACCTCAATCCTCCCCATTGGCCGTCAATTCTGTCGTACGGGAGATATGGGAACATCTTATCCGTTCTGTCTCCTTTGAAGGTTACAGGTTGTGTCTCGTTGCCGTTTACTATTAATTTCCCTTCAACGATTATGTACGACTTAGAGTGCAGATACAAAGTGGTGCCAGCATTTATTGTTAGCGTTGCCCCTTCCTCAACTTTCAGACTGTCGAGAATGAGATATGGAGTGTTGGAATCCATCACGGCATTTTCGCCGTTCTTGTACACTTTCCCTTGCAGGATATTCACGTCCTGTCCGTAGGCTGACAATATAATGTACTGTTGTACACCGCTTTCTAATGAGAATAATATAGTATCAGTAATCTCCTTCGGGACATTGCTGTTTTGTGTGGGAGCATTAATGTCGACGAACATGAAAATACTGTCGTTACCAAGTATTTCTATGTTTTCAGCATAAGGTCCGCTAATACCATCGACGTTTATTCTGAATCCGCTTGTTCCTCCACTTGTGAGTCTTACACTTTTCGCTCTTACACCGTTGTCGTTATTGTTGTACACCACCACACGTTTAGTGCTGGAGCCAATCGTTGTCAGCACAGTGTCGAAAGATACCGTGTCGTTACTTATGGTTAGCAGGCAAGAAGAGCTTGTGCTGAAGTCCTCCTCATCGCTGCATGCTGACATGAACAACGTCAGTAATGATAAAAGAATGTATGGAATAAGTCTTTTCAATTTCTCTTGTTTCGTGTTGTTACGATATGTTATTCCCTCCAGATCAATGAGCCGTTTGCCTGGTGTGTGGCGAGTACGAGCACCTCAGCTATTTGCACATGCTCCGGCGCTGAGGCGGCGTAGTACACCACATCAGCAATGTCCTCTCCTGTCAAAGGCTTGATACCTGTGTATAACTTCTTTGCTCTATCCTTATCTCCGTGGAATCGTATGTTTGAGAAGTTTGTCTCCACAAGGCCTGGTTTCACGTTTGTGACTCTTATCGGGGTGTCATAAAGGTCGATACGCAGTCCGTCACTCAGAGCCTTTACCGCAGCTTTAGTTGCACAATAAACACTGCCTCCTGCGTAGGCGGCGTCACCGGCTACCGAGCCGATGTTGATGACGTGTCCGCGATTTCTGCTTTTCATGCCGGGAACCACTAATCGTGTAATCAAGGTGAGAGCTTTGACGTTGGTGTCAATCATTGTGAAACAATCGTCAATATCCACCTCGAATTCCTTGTCGAGTCCCAGTGCGAGTCCGGCGTTGTTGATCAGGATGTCAATGTTTTGCCATTTCTCAGGTAGGCTCGTCAGTTTCTGCTCCACCTCAGCTCTGTTCCTGACGTCAAACGGAAGGATCAGAACGTCTGTGCCGTATGTGTTTGAGATTGTTTTCTCTAAAGTCTTAAGTTTGTCAGTGTTTCTCGCGTTAAGAATAAGTCTGTAACCATTCTGTGCGAATTTGATGGCGCACGCTTCTCCGATTCCGGATGACGCGCCGGTGATGAAAACTGTCTTTGGTGTCATTGTGTTATTATGTTTCATATAGTTATTACTTACTAACCATGATATAATGTTATAAACGTGTGCATTCCCTTTTTAGTGTGTCGTCTTGAATGAGAAATGCTTTTGTCCTGTATAGGATACGAATACCGTCACGATTGTGACTATAATCTTTGATGGAGTAGGGTATAGCCCACACACGTCGACTAACAATTTCAGACCGAAATAGTTAATTAACAAGTTTATAAATACCACCATCATATATCTCTCCAGCTGTTTCCTGCTCTTGAGGTTTGACTGAGTGAACGTTATGTTTTTGTTTAGCCAGAATCCAGTTAGAAGAGTTATAGGAAAGACAATAAACAGGCTCGCGATGTGTGAGGATAACGTTATGAATGACAGACTCACCATACGATGGCACAGCACGTAGTTGTATACTAAGAAATACAGTATCCAGTCTAATAGGAGATTGGCGACTCCACAGCATCCATATCTGAACAGCGTGGCGGACACTAACATTCCGAAATGCGGAATGACCTTTCTCATTATATTATATACGTAGTCAAGTATTGCCGTTATTATATTTGCTAAAATTCGCATTCTTTTTTGTTGTTTTCTTATTCTCAGATTGAACGATGTGCAAATTTAAGAAATATTTTACGCATGTCTGTACAATTACCTTGTTTATTGTCTTGTTTATTTTCCTTGTTCACTGTCTGATGTCGTGTCTGCCACCTCATTTGTCACAGATGTCAATTGCTTTTCTCGGTGTCTTGCGTCTCTGTCTGCGTTAATATCCGAATTTCTTCAGCCATTTTCTGACATCCTCTTTGCTGTTGTTCACCTTATGTCCGTATATGGACAGTCCATCTTGTACATCTGCCTTCGGGTAAGTCTTTTTAATGTCATTGACACAGTTGCCCAGTCCACTACCTTCATGTGTGGTGAATGGTATGATTCTCTTGCCGTTCAAGTCATGTTTTTTGAAGAAGGTAAACATGACCTGTGGGTAGGTGCCCCACCATACAGGTCCGCCGATGAATATGGTGTTATACTTGCTTATGTCCTCTATCTCACCTTTATATGCCGGCAGCTCTCCTTTTTGTTGCTCGTCTTTTGCGAGTTCACATAATGCGTCGTATGACATACCGTCATATTTGTCTGTGGCAATCTCAAACTGTTCCGCACCGGTCATCTCAGAGATATAATTTGCTACAATCTTTGTGTTTCCTGTTTTTATGTTGCCGACAGCATAGTTCTCTCCTGCATGAGAGAAGAAAACAACGATTGATGGTTGACTCATCTCCTTTGACCCATTTCTGATATCTTCAGAACTACTGTTTGTGCTTTTTGTCCCGTTACATGACGTGGATATAAGCATGCCGAGAATGGCAAATAAGAATTTATTCATATATGTTCGAGTTTAATGTTTACTGTTACAAATATTGTAATGTGGAAGCAGAAGTATATCCGTTTTTTTCTGTTTTATTACTCTCATAAGTAACACTATGTTTGTAATAAACAGGATTGGTAACAACCGTTCTCATTATTTGTTTTTGTAATTAAATCTATATGAGAATTACATGACAGCTTGTTGTAATTGATTTGTGCGTGTGCTCCAGTAACATTACCATACAAAGATGGTGAATCTCGCAGACATGTACAAATATTAATGTTGTTTTTGTCTTGTTGCACAATAAGCTTGTATTATTTGTCTTGTTGTCAACAAAAAAGCAGGACACGTTTTTTCTTTTACGTGTCCTGCAATTAGTTTGTAATACGATTTATGTTGAGAGCCTTTACTAGCTCAACATCTCAATGATGCTTTCCGCAGCCTTTCTTCCGTCTCCCATAGCCAGTATGACGGTAGCTCCACCTCTTACGATATCACCACCGGCGAATATTGTCGGAATGTTAGACTGCATCTTCTCATTAACCGCAATCGTGTTCTTTCTGCCAAGTTCAAGGCCTGAGACAGACTTTGGAACGAGAGGGTTGGGAGAGACGCCGACTGCCACGATAGCTAAGTCGATGTCTATTGTCTCAATCTTGCCTTCAACAGGTACCGGTGAACGTCTGCCGGATGCGTCAGGCTCTCCCAGTTCCATTACCTGTAGACGAACCTGTCTCACATTACCTTTCTCGTCTGCTATGTATTCGATAGGGTTGTGAAGAGTCATAAACTCTATTCCTTCTTCTTTAGCATGCTTAACCTCTTCCAGACGAGCAGGCATCTCAGCCTCTGAGCGTCTGTAGGCTATGAACACACGCTCCGCTCCTAGTCGTTTCGCTGTACGGCATGAGTCCATTGCCGTGTTACCGCCTCCGACAACCATCACGTTCTTGGCTTTGATGATTGGAGTGTCGCTGACAGGGTTTGAAGCGTCCATGAGATTTACTCTCGTGAGATACTCGTTTGATGACATGATACCCACGGAGTTCTCACCAGGTATTCCCATGAAATTAGGCAGTCCGGCGCCCGAAGCCACGAACACTGCTTTGTAGCCCTCATTGCTCAGGTCGTCCATCGTGATGGTCTTGCCCACAATGCAGTCTTTGACAAACTCCACGCCGATCTCACGTAAGTTGTCGATCTCGACATCCACAATGGCGTTTGGCAGACGGAACTCTGGTATGCCATACTTCAAGACACCGCCAATCTCATGAAGAGCCTCGAACACCGTCACGTCAAAGCCAGCTTTAGCCAAGTCACCGGCGCATGACAGACCGGCAGGTCCAGAGCCGACAATAGCCACCTTGATGCCTTTTTTCTCTTTTATCTCCGGCAACGCAATCTTTCCTGAATTACGCTCGTAGTCAGCTGCGAATCGCTCCAGGTTACCGATGGCTACAGGTTTGTGTCCCATCTTTATGTGTATACACTGACTCTCACATTGTTTCTCCTGTGGACACACACGACCACAGACAGCAGGTAGGGCAGATGTGGACTTGAGCACCTTAGCTGCCTCCAGGAATTGTCCTCTCTCAATGTTCTTAATGAAAGAAGGTATGTTTATTGACACAGGGCATCCCTGCATACACGTCGGCTTGGCGCAGTCGAGACAACGCTTTGCCTCTGTCAACGCCTGCTCAGTCGTCAGACCGATGTTGACCTCCTCCGTTCTTGTCGTAGCTCTGTATTTAGGATCCAGCTCTCCCATGACACATCTTTCGATGAGGCCTCTGTCCTTTGGTTTGAGAGCAGCCTGTAGCTCCTTTCTCCATTCCGCGTTACGGTCTGTGAGCACAGACAGCGGAGTGTCCGTTGTCATGCCTGTCGTGTCTAATACATTCTCCTCTTTCTTTGTTTTAGGGATGTCGCTTGACGCTATGCTTGCTTCCAGCTTTTTCATCTCCTCTATCTCGGCAGGTTTGAAAGCTCCCATTCTCTTGAACATCTCGTCGAAATCCACCTCGTGGCCGTCAAACTCAGGACCGTCTACACACACGAACTTGGTCTTTCCGCCTACAGTTATACGACATGCTCCGCACATACCTGTTCCATCCACCATGATGGTGTTTAGCGACACGTCTGTCGGGACATTATATTTCTTCGTGAGAAGACAGCAGAACTTCATCATAATCGCAGGACCGATGGCGAAGCATTTGTTGACAGTCTCTCGCTGTATCACTTCCTCTATACCTACAGTGACCACGCCCTGCTTTCCGTACGAGCCGTCATCGGTCATTATTATCACCTCATCCGAGTTCTCTCGTACTTCCTTTTCCAGAATAATCAGCTCTTTTGTGCGGCCTGCGAGTACTGAGATGACTCTGTTGCCGGCTTTCTTGAGAGCCTTGATTATCGGAAGCATAGGAGCGACGCCGACGCCACCTCCGGCGCAGACCACTGTTCCGTAGTTCTCAATGTGTGTCGCTTGTCCCAAAGGACCGACGACGTCAGTGATGTAGTCACCCTCCTTGAGACTACACAGCTTAGTGGAAGAGTACCCCACGGTCTGTACGACCAGAGTTATTGTTCCTTTCTCTGTGTCAGCGTCGGCAATTGTGAGAGGCATTCTCTCACCGTTCTCGCCTACGCGCACGATGACGAAATGGCCTGCCTTTCTTGACTTGGCGATTAGAGGTGCCTCAACTATAAGCTTGAATACTTTTTCTGAAAATTGTTCCTTTTTAATTATTTTATTCATCTTTACTCGGTTTTTAAGGTTTCTGTTTATCGTAGCGGACATCCCGTCCGTATCTTATCTATAACGTAATACTCTGTGACCGTTGTCTTTAGAATAGCAAAATGCGATAAATCGTGTGTCTAAAATAATGGATATTATTAAAAGACATATAATTTATCGCATTTCAAAATCTGTCACGACCAGTTTCTCGTCTCATCGATGAAGACGGTCGTCTGTGTGTTAGTTTTAGTCGATGTATTCGAATCCAGTGTAAGGCACGAGAGCCTTTGGCATGCGTATACCTTTTTCTGTCTGGAAGTTCTCAAGGATTGAAGCCACGATACGTGGTAGCGCCAGAGCTGATCCGTTGAGGGTATGGCAGAGCTGTACCTTCTTGTCCGCATTTCTGTAACGGCACTTGAGGCGGTTAGCCTGGTATGTGTCGAAATTTGATACGGAGCTGACCTCAAGCCAACGTCCCTGTGCCTCTGAATATACCTCGAAGTCGTAGCATATCGCTGAAGTGAAACTCTGGTCACCTCCGCACAGACGCAGTATACGGTATGGCAGTTCGAGTTTCTGCAGAAGACCCTCCACATGCTCAAGCATCTCCTTGTGGCTTTCCTTTGAGTGCTCTGGTGTATCTATGCGCACAATCTCAATCTTTGAGAACTCATGAAGTCTGTTCAGACCTCGTACATCCTTGCCGTATGAGCCGGCCTCACGACGGAAGCACTGAGTGTAAGCGCAGTTCTTTATCGGAAGCTGCTTCTCGTCCAGTATCACGTCTCTGTAGATGTTTGTGACAGGAACCTCTGCTGTAGGAATTAGATATAAGTCGTCGACCTCACAGTGATACATCTGTCCCTCTTTGTCTGGCAGCTGTCCTGTGCCATATCCTGATGCCTGGTTGACCACTGTAGGCGGCATGATCTCTGTGTATCCGGCCTTGTTCGCCTCAGCGAGGAAGAAGTTGATCAGGGCTCTCTGCAACTGAGCTCCCTTACCAGTGTATACAGGGAAGCCCGCACCGGTAATCTTCACTCCGAGGTCGAAGTCAATCAGGTTATATTTCTTTGCTAATTCCCAGTGTGGGAGCTTTGCATCTCCGTTGTCAGGAACAGTGGTCCAGTTGCCTACCGTGTCACCCGGCTTGCACTCTCTGAGTGAAGATTTGACAACCACGTTGTCCTCAGCGCAAGAGCCTTCCGGCACCTCATCGTATGGTAAGTTAGGGATTGTGCAAAGGTGAGCGTTGAGCGCTGTCTCTGCCTCCTCCTTAGTCTTCTCGAGCTCTGAAGCTATGACTTTCAGTTTTGCCACCTCGGCTTTCGCTGTCTCTGCCTCTTCTTTTTTTCCGGCCTTCATCAGTTGTCCAATCTCAGCGGCATATCTCTTACTCTCCGCCAACGTGGCATCCAGCTTGGTCTGTGCCTCTCTTCGTGTCTTGTCCAAAGATATGGCTTTCTCCACAGCTTCCTTAGCTCCGGAGAAATGTTTCTTTTCCAAACCCTTAATTACCTTGTCAGTCTCTTCTGTTATAACTTTTAATGTAAGCATTTTTATTTTGTGATTTTCTAATTTCTTCGTTGAAAACACTTAGTGTTTCCGGGTGCTACGCACACCCGCATTTTATCATGCAAATATATGTTTTTTTTTTCAATTACATATGAGCATTGTTTTTTTTTTACCTCATGCGTTCCATATATGTTGCTCAATAACTTATTTGACCTTCGTAACTATGTAAATACTCGAATGGGGCAGTCTGCAATGTCTGCTATCTAGTCGCCTATATGCCTGAAATGAATGATAATCGATTAATGTTGTTTTTCTTATGTGTTATCGCTATGTAAATCAGCCTGTAACACTGTATCCTCTGAAATTGTGGATAGGGGAATAAAGGATAATTTGCGGTGTGACGAAATTTCCTATGCCTGTTTTTTTGTCAAAAACGGGTTAACTTGCTGATAATCTTAAAACAAGGCTTCTGAAAATCTTAGGTGTCTTTTTTGAAATTCTCTGGTTAGGATATAGTCTACAAACAGGTCTGGGAATTTCAAAATCCTAACCTGAACTTTTCAACGTCCTAACCTAAGATTTTCAGACGCCTAATAAGACATGAGAAATAACAGAAAGTCATTTTTCCACTGACAGACATCAATGGAAAAAGGGGAGTTTCGGACAATGAAAAATGTGCGAAATGACGGTGATATCTGGCTGGTAGTATCTGTGAAAAAAGACGGTGAAGACATCCTTTATGCCTTCACCGTCTATGATTCTTATTCCCAGGCTTTATGCATTATTCTCATTTTTTGCCGTGTAACACAGTGACTTTGGCGTCAGCCGGCTGTTTCTGGTTCTCGTCGAAGATGAGTTCGCCCAGCTCGCCCTCAACGGTTATGTCTCCGCTTGACGGATTCTTGATACTTACCACGTTACCTTTTATGTTACCGTTCACCACGGAATACTCTAAGGCGAGGTTGGCATCTTCTCCGAATGTGCAGTCCTCAAGGTATAAGCCGTCCACATAACATAATGGTTGCTCACCTGTAATGTGACAACGGATCAGTCTGATGTTTTTACCGTACCACGCAAGGTATTCGCCGTTAATCTCGGAGTCGTAGACGGTTATGTTCTCTGATTCCCAGAATGAGTCCTTCGAGTTGATGACGGCGTTGTGTATCTCCACGTCCTTTGCGTATTGGAACGAGTAGTTCCCGTTTTGCAGATAGTTGTTAATCTTTATGTTCTCGCTGTGCATGAACAGGTAGTCGCAGTTGTCTATCCTGACATTTTTCAGAGTTATGTCGTTACAGTCCCACAGGAATTGCTCTCCGTTGGGGAAGTTGGTGTTCTCCACATATATTCCTGTCATGCGGCGGAACAATTTCGGGGCGTCACACGTGCAGTTGATGATTTTTCCGTTACGTGAGTACCAAAGGCTTGAGCGGGCGGACTCGGCGAAATGACAGTTCTTCACGGTGAATCCGTTTGTCTCCCAGAGCACGTACTTTCCCTCGAACGTGCAGTTCTCAGCCTCGATGTCACTGCTTTCTTTTATAGAAGACTCACCTACATGTATGGTGACATTTTCCAGACGTACGTTGTGACTGGCGTATAATGGTCTCTCACCGCCGAATTCCTTGTCTTTTATTATTGTCTTTTCCATATTTTTATTTGTTTTGTTTTAGTTTGAGTAATATAAGTGAGCTCATGCCTCGGAAACATAACTCGACGCACATGGCGAACCATACGCCTTTCAGTCCATAGTCTCTAGACAACCACCATGCCAATGTCAGTCGTATGGCCCATATACTGAATAGGTTCAGCAGACATGGAGCCATGACGGTTTTTCTTCCAACGAACACTCCGTATGCCACTATCGACGCTGCAAACATCGGTTCTGCCCATGCCTCTATGCGTAACACATCCGTGGTTAACTGACGAACAGCCAGGTCGGGTGTCATTATCATAACTATCTCTGGCACATATATGTACATCAGTACTCCCATCAATGACATTATCACTATGCCGCTTATTATCGTGATTTTCGCAAAGCTGTCAGCTAACTCCTTTCTTTTGGCGCCTATGCTCTGTCCCACTAAAGTCGTAGCCGCCTCCATTATTCCGTATCCTGGCATGTAGCAGAGACTTTCGATGGTTATGCCGAATGAGTTAGCGGCTATGGCAGTGATGCCTAAGGGTGCCACGATGAAGGTGCTGGCGATCTGCGCGCAGTTCATGAGAGCATGTTCCATTCCCATCGGCAGTCCAACTTTCATCCATATCCTTATGTTTTTTCTCTCCGGCTTGAAGATGCCGCTTTCTTTCAGTATGTCAAGCTCTGGTGTTCGGAACAAAAGGAAATACCATTCGAGAACACATGTGACTATGACAGACAGTGACGTGCCTAGTGCCGCTCCAACAACTCCAAGGTCAAATCCGTATAATGTGACATGTACGCCGAGAATGTTCACCTCCCGAACCGGGAATATGAATATGAAGTTGAAGATGACGTCAAGTGTACACATCAATATGTTCAGCATGCTTGGGATTTTCATGTTTCCGCTGCATCTTAACATGCCTCCCGCCAAAGTTTTCAACTGAACTATCGGTAGGGTGGCGGAGAAGATGGCGAAGTAACATGTGGCGTCGTGTCTGATGGATACGTCTCCGCCTAACCAAGTGGGGAGAAATGGAGACAGGGCAAGGCCGATTATTGTCAGTGTCAGCACAAAGAGTGTTGTAGTGACTATTGATTGCCTTAATACGTTACGCGCCTCCACCAGGTTCTTGCTGCCGATGAGGTGGGCCACCTGTACGTAAAAACCTGTGGCTGCAGAGGTACACAAACCTCCGAATAGCCAGATCGTTGTCGACGTGAGTCCGATTGACGCAGACGCTTCTGCGCCAAGACTTCCTACCATTGTGGCGTCTATGTATTGCATGAGTATGGAGGACAACTGTGCCAGAATTGCGGGAAAGCTTAAAAGAGCAACCAAATTTATTTGATTGCTCAATGTCATTTCCTTGCCATCTCTCAAAAATCGCAAAAGTGCGTCCTTGTTCATATGTCTCTTCTTGAGTAATCCTCCATTTATATTGCAAATGTATTACTTATCTCACACATAGATACGATATATTTCACGGAGTATGTTACCTTTATTGCGGATTATAGTCCAGAATCCTCCACGGAGGTGGAAATTCTGGACTATATGCGTGTTTGTTTTTATTTGATGATGAATTTCACATGACACTCGTCGCCGTCGTTGTTTACAGCTTTAGCTATGTATATTCCGTTGGCGAGATTGCTTGTGCTCACTGTAACGTATGATGCCGAAGAACGCATGATGCTGACAGGCTGCTTGATGCCTGATGTTGAGTAGACTGCTATGTCTTGTATAGCTGCGTCCTCGCTCTTCACGTTTATCACACCGTCCACATATGCTATGGTCATTCCTCCGTCACGTATCATTGCTATGTCGTTAGCCACAGGGTCTTCTTCTGGCACGTACAGTGTGGAGTATGACGTTAATATGTTAGCCTTGCCTGGAGTTGGTATGTCCATGACATAATATGTGACGTTAGCGTCTGGATAGCATCCGAAGGACTGCTGGCCTGTGTGTGTTATGTATGTCACGGTATCGCTGTAAGCTATGTTTGTTCCATTTGCTATGTCGCTGGCTGTGGCATTGTCAGTTCCCATGGCAATCATGACGTCACCGCCCTCAGCCCCAAGCTTGAATGAAGCGTGAATAACATCTGATATGTTGTCGAGCTTGTCACACCAGATCAGCTTGTATCCCTTAGCTGGTATGATGGTGTTGAGTGTCACGTCTTCTGTAGGAACCTGATACTTAGTAGGCTTCTTCACGTTGTCTGATATATACATACCAGCGATGTCTACGTCCTCACTGCTTGTGTTGTATAACTCAATCCAGTCGTTCTTCTTGAAGTAGTCGTTCACGAACACTGAGTTGGATGCGCTCAACTCGTTGATGATGACTTTGGATGTGTTGATGTTTTCCGCAATCATCTCCTCTTCATTCATCTGCTGCCATAAGGCTGTCAGTGCGATGTCTCCGCTTGTCTCACAAGTGTATTCTCTGTCGGTAGACAGTATGTCAATGTTGTTTGTTGACTCTGTCACCTTGCTGAGTGTTGCTCCCCAGAGGATGTCTGATGAGGATGCTACGTTATTGTGGACTTCCACGGCGATGACGTTGTCGCCTTTTCGCAGGAGACTGTAGTCGATGCTCATCGTTCCTGTGTCAGGATTTCCGTTTGCGTATGTGGTGGCTACTCCAGAGTAGCTCACGTTTCCTGACGGCATGTTGTAACGACCTGCCTCTACGCCATTGATGTAGACAATCATACCGTCGTCGATGGTGTAGCTCAGTGTGTACTGATCACCGGACTGTGGACTGTCACTGAGAGTGAATGTCTTACGGAAGTAATATGTTGTGAGGTTCTTCGAGAGTACTGTGCTCTGGCTCTTACCGTAACCGAGGAGACCGCTGCCTGTACTCCATGCGTTGTCATTGTATGTGGTAGCGTTCCAGTCTGTGTCGTCCAAACTGCCCTTGTCATAGTATTTCCAGTCTGTGCTCTCTGTGAAGATGTTAGTGCTGATTTTACTTGATCCTGACTTCCAACCGAGGAACTTGTAACCTGCTGGTGCGTCTGCCTTCAAGGTTATCGGAGCGAAAACGGTTCCCTCCAACTTTCCTGTAGGTATTATCTGCCCGTTGAGTGTGATGCTTGCGTCGTCAATGTTTGACGCAAGTGTGGCGTATTGCCCGTCTACGGTCAGGTCCATGGCAGAATTGTTCTTAAGTCTGCTGATCAGTGTTGACTGTCTGTTTGAGTTGAAAGAGCTGATGATTGAGTTGGCTGTGCTTGACGGCCATACATAACCTCCAGTGTTGAGGTATGTGCTCATCTTGTTGACAACTTCTGACACACGGTCTGGTGTGAACACTGATCCATTGACGATACAGTATGCGTCTATGAAACGCTTGCGGAAGTCATCGTTCTTGAGCATGTTACGGAAAATTGTGACAAACTCGATCTCTCTTGTTCGTCTTGTTCCCTCCACGCTCGTGCCTGTTGAGTAGTCATAACCGTGCAGTGTGTCGAATGTGTAATTCTGTTTGCCAAAGAATGTGTCGAATGGGCTGTCTGTGCTTAATGCGCCATCAAGGTCGAACAACACAAAGTGGAACTTGCCTCCGTTGAGGTCGATGAATCCTTTCACATTGTTTTGTGGCCAGTCCCAGTTACCTGTATACAGCTCTATCGCCATGTAGTTAATATACTCGTCAATGTCCACAAAACTTTTAATCTCCTCGTACACGATGTCGTCATCAGCGTCATTGCTCATGTCGTACCATTTCTTGAAGTAATCTCCGGCGCCCTTCATTTGTACGTATCCTGAGTCAGGAGACATCTCAAACTGCTCCAGGTCGTCGGAGTCGATGCCGTAGTTTGAGTATGCGTATGACTTGTTGTTTGGCTCTCGCATATTCAAGACGGCGTATGACTCTCCGTTTATATACACATGTACAGGCTGCCATGCTTGATGGTCAACATACAGTCCGCTTGACGCAACCACTCCTTGTATCGCAGCGTCCTTTATGCGGCATCCCGTGTCGTTTCCTCCGTTTCTGATCTGAAGAACCTTGTGTTTGTTGTTCGGTTTCTCTGAGAAGAACTCATAGTTGAAAGTGTTCTCGAAGTCATACACCTTGTTGGCTTTGAGCTTGAATGCGTGTGGCGTCCATGAACGGCTCCATCCTCCACACATGGAGAAGTCACACTCCTGACTTATCACGCACTCGTTGTCTGTGGTGATGTACTCGAAGTTGACAGGGTGATCCCAGTCCATGTTCCAGTTGCATTTCGTTGTCTGTCCGTTTCCTGGACGTCCGTATTGTCCTTGCATGAACGCTCCTCTGTCTGTACTGTAGATGTTATCACGGTCTGTTACCACGCTGATGATAGGGAACGGTTCGTTGCCGTTGTCCTGAATGTATGAGCGAGTGATAACCTTACTTGGAAGGTATCCATCTTGGAATAGTCTGAACCTGTATGTCGTCGTGGAGTTGATAGAGAATATTCCTGTGGCAGAAGTCTCACCATTGTCGAGTGTCGGCGCTGTGCCGTCTGTGGTGTATCTCAGCGTAGCTCCTGCCGGGATGTTCACGCACACCTGTAACGTGCCGCTGAACAACTGACCGTTTTTGTCTGTCGTTGGAGCGTCAAGTCTCTCTGTGGCAAATGCTCCGTTAACGTTGCTTGCGTTAGGTGTTGGCGCACCGGAGTATCCCCACTTCTCTCCGCCGTCTGTAGTTCTTGCGTATGACACACGGCTTATAGCTTCTGGATAGTCTTGCTGAGCAATGATGGTATTGCCGTCGCTGATTATTATCGTTCCACCGTCACAGTCCAGCTTATCATCAATCTGTCTGTATGACATCTCTGTCCATACCTCATGATGGTCGAAGTTGAGGATGAGATATCCGTGGGCGGAAATAGTGCCGTAATTGTCTGTGAGTTTGTGCTTCTTGAGATTGTTGATGTCGTCGGAAACGTAAAGTCCTCCTATGTTCACGCTCTTGTCTGATGGATTATAGAGCTCCACCCATGAACCGTAGTTCTGGTTTGGGTCAAGGTAAACATCAACGTTGGCAGCCATTATCTCATTGATGACAATGTTGTCACTTGACGCAGTGTTTGTGTATACGTTGACTGGTATGCTCGCAGTAACACCAGAGTTGTCTGTTGCCGTTGCTATGAGAGTGGTCTTGCCGACTCCTACGGCGGTAACCTTGCCATTGCTGTCGACGGTGGCAACTTTTGTGTCGGCTATCGTCCAGTTGACTATCTGAAACGTGGCGTCAGAAGGTGCAATGATTGGTTTTACGGTCTCCGTCTCTCCTAAGACAATGTCTATGGATGGGAGGTCGAAGGATATAGACGTTATGTTTGTGACGTCTCCGTAATACTCCAGTTTCCAGTTGTCGATACATGTCCAGTCACCATTTGAGGTCTCTGTCTTCCTGATACCTATGGTCAGTACACCGTCATCAGCTACTTCACACTCCACACTGTTGTCGTAATAGCCGGCCTCAAACCAATAGTAGGCGGCCTCCATGTTGTTGGGGATGTATTTCTCTGTTTCTCCCCAACCGCCCACACGTGACGTGGCGCCCCCCAAGCTTGTCGTGAGAGCCGCGCTTGACGCTGGCGCTATGCTTGTCTCGTAGTCTCCACTCGTTGACGTGGCGTATAACTTCGCATACTGATAGGCGCTGTAGTCACCGGATGAGTATCTCCACCAGTCATCCATGGAGTTACCCATTCTGTAAAAAGCGTCGAGGCTTACCCTGTACTTACCTGTCTTAAGGCCTGTCAGGGTCTGATATGTATCGTAGTTCTTACTGTAATGTTCTGCGTTTTCTTTAGGATTAGCACTGCCTAAAGGTGTTCCTTCCCAGTATAAGTAACTGTTTCCGTCGTAACGTGGATTTTTGATGTATGTGTCTGTCACGTCAATCCACGACTTAGCGTTGATGCTTGCCGTAACCAGCGACATCATAAACATCGTAGTTATTTTGTTCATAAGTTTGTAAAAGGTTTTATTATTCCGATATCTAAATTTTATGCAAATTTATGTTTTTTGAGTTGTTAAAACAAAAAAGGTTTACTCTTATAACACATTATGGTTGAAAAATGTAACTATTGTGCTAAAAAACATATTTCTTTCTCCACATGCTGTCCGCCCTTCTTTGTCTGCTCTTACCATTCTTATATTACAATTATGTGGAATCCTATTCATGATGATAAGGCTCTCCTTTGAGGATTGTCATTGCCCTGTACACCTGTTCAATGAATATCAGTCTTATCATCTGGTGTGAGAACGTCATCTTTGACAACGACAGTTTCTCGTTGGCGGTCTCGTATACCTTCTGCGAGAAACCGTAAGGTCCACCGATGATGAACACAAGCCTCTTGTTCAAAGTGTTCATCTTATGTGATATCCACTCGGCGAACTCCACTGACCGCATTTCTTTACCACGTTCGTCGAGCAACACTATATGATCTCCTGCTTGTAGCTGCTTAATGATCAAATCACCCTCTGTGGTTTTCTGTTGTTCGACGGAGAGATTCTTGGTGTTCTTCAATTCCGGAATCACGTTTATGTCGAAGCTGATATAATGTCGTGTGCGTTTTGTGTATTCGTCTATGAGCGAAATAATATCTTTGTTAGTGGTTTTTCCAACGACGATAAGTGATATTCTCATCTTGCTGCTTTATTGTGATTTGTTAAAAAGTTACGTGAGGGTTTCTCCCTCACGCAACTTACTTATCTGAATACTTGTTTTACGCCTTTTACCGATTCAATCTTTTTAATCAGTCCCGATAGCTGTTTCTGCTCTGATATCATGACAGTGAGGGTTCCGGAAAATAAACCGTCCTCGGAGGATTTGATGCTTATGCCCCTTAGCAGTACGTTCTTCTCTTTTCCAAGGACAGACGTGATGTTGTTAATGATTCCGATGTCATCATGCCCAACGACTTTCAAGGTTACCGCATATTGCTCGCTTCCCTTGCCGGCCCAGCGTGCTTGTATGACTCGGTATCCCATGGACTCCCTCATACGTTTGGCATTTGGACAGTCGCATCTGTGAATGGTGATTCCACGGTTGACGGTCACAAATCCAAACACGTTGTCACCATAAATAGGATTACAACACTTGGCGAGATTGAATTCTATACCTTTTATATTATTATCTATGATAAGGACGTCTTTGTTGCCGTGTGCTCCGTCGTCACTCGCCACGCTGATATAATTCTCTGCGCTTCGTGTCGGACCTGGCTCCTCTGTGCTGTTCTCCTTTGACAGTGCCTCGACATAGCGTTCGATTACGTTGTTCACATCAAGGATTTCACTTGCTATCGCTTTGTAAAACTCATTGGTGTGTTTATATCCCATCTTCTTTATCAGCCTCGCCATGTGAGCCTCATTTAGCTCAATCTTTCTGTTCTTGAACTTACGCTCAATCATCTCTTTGGCGAAAGACGTGGCCTTCATCTCCTGTTCAGAGATGGACTGGCGTATCTTGGTCTTCGCCTTTGATGTCACGGCGAAGTTCAGCCAGTCTTGTTTTGGCTGCTGCTTTGGTGAAGTGAGTATCTCTACTTGGTCGCCGCTCTTAAGTTTTGTGTGAATATGAACGTTCTTTCCGTTCACCAGACCGCCCTGACAGTGGCATCCCACGTTGGTGTGTATGAGAAATGCGAAGTCCAGTACCGTGGCTCCTTTCGGAAGTTTGAACAAGTCTCCTTTCGGAGTGAACACAAATACCTCGTCGGAGTACAGGTCGACCTTGAATTGGTCGACGATTTGTTCGTCAGACGCTCCTCCAGTCTCCAGTGCCGTCCGTATATCCTTGAGCCATTCCTCCAGTTTTCCGCCGCTGTCTTTCACACCCTTGTATCTCCAGTGTGCCGCAAGACCTCTCTCGGCTATCTCATCCATTCTCTCCGTCCTGATCTGGATTTCGACCCATTTTCCCTCTGGTCCCATCACAGTGATGTGAAGGCTCTCGTATCCGTTACTTTTTGGCACGGATAACCAGTCACGCAGACGTTTCGGGTTAGGTCTGTACATGTCTGTGACTATAGAGAAAGCCTGCCAGCAGTCTTGTTTCTCCTTCTCGTATCTTGAGTCAAGGATAATTCTGATGGCGAACAAATCGTAAATACCCTCAAACTTACATTTCTGCTTTTGCATCTTTTGCCATATGGAGTGTATGGACTTTGTTCGGCCTTTGATGTGAAATTTCAGACCAGCGGAGAGTAACTTCTCCTCCACAGGCTTTATGAAGTCCGCTATATACTTGTCGCGGGCTCTCTTTGTGGCTGCGAGTTTCTCCTTTATATGGTAATAAGCTTCATTGTTGAGGTATTTGAGAGAGAGGTCCTCCAGTTCAGATTTGATAAGGTATAAACCGAGCTTGTGGGCGAGAGGAGCATACAGATGACTTGCCTCTGTGGCCACTTTATGTCTGTCCTCGTCCGTTCCCTTGTCCTTTATCTGTCGCATCAGGTTGACTCTGTTTGCGATGATGATGAAAATCACTCGCATATCCTCAGCGAAAGACAGGAGAAGGTCACGGAAATTCTCAGTCTCTATTGACGGATTCTTAGAGTATAGCTCATTAACCTTTATCAGCCCTCTTATTATGTGCGCTACGTCCTCTCCAAAAGTTGATTCAATATCCTCAATACTTCTGACGCCTTTCGCCACACTCTCATGAAGTAATATGCTCAACACAGAAGCTTTGTTGAGGCCTATCTCTTCTGACAGTATGATGGCTGTCTGCATATTGAATACTATCGGGTGTAATCCGAAAGAGTCTCGTTGTACAATATTATTTCGTATTCCTTCAAGTATTATTTTATATATTATTCGTTTCTCATCAGACGAGATAATATCACCAGATAATGAAAGCAGCTTTCTCGTGTTAGAGAACAGACATGTTTTTTCTGTTTCATCTATTGTGTTTAGTGTACTCATAGTGATACTTTTTTTTGAGGATTGGAAATGGAGTGGTGCGCAGATGCTGTATGGCCTGTAACAGTCTTGATGAGTTCACTTATGTTTTACTCGTCTGCCTCGTTAATGCGGTAGCATCAACGTACCAACTTCCTAAAGATGTCGGGATATGGAGTCTCAAATTTCAGTAGCTCGTGCGTGACGGGGTGAGTGAACTCAAGTCGGAAGGCGTGTAAGCACATTCTCTCCGCCGCGTCTGCTTTCTCGCCATAGACATCCTCGGTACTTCCGTATTTGAAATCTCCGACGACTGGATGTCCGAGGTCCTGCATGTGTACTCGAATCTGATTCTTTCTTCCGGTATCGAGTTTTAATTCCATCAGGCTAAAACCGTTGGCGCGCTTGACTGTTTTGTAGTGTGTGACGGCGTATTTGCCTCCGTTGTCTACAGGGCTGGAGTATGTCACAAACATTTTGTTGTCCGTAAGCCATGAGTATATCTGTCCGGACTCTTTCTCCATGTCTCCCTGCACGACAGCCACGTATCGTCGGTCTGTGACGATGTCTTTCCAATTGTCCGTTAACTTTTGTTGTATGTCCCTGCGTTTTGCGAACATCAGAAGACCTGAAGTTTCTCTGTCAAGCCTGTGTACGGTATGCACTGAGAAGTTACGGCTTGATCTTTTCACGTATTCGTCCAAAATGTCTTTGACCGTGAGTGCTCGGCTGCCAGGCTGAGCGTTAGTGAGAATACCGGGCGCTTTCTCTACGACGATGATGAACGCATCCTCATACACGATTTTCACCCATTTGTTTCTGAAGTCATGTTTATGTCTTTTGTTCGCTATCTGTACCATCTGACCGACCTTCAACGGAGTGTTGAATTGGGTCGTCTGCACTTTGTCCACGTACACCATACGCTGCGACAGCATCTCCTTTATCTTGGTTCTTGATCCACCCACATACTTCATGAGGAAAGGCATCAGCTCCATATCCTCCTTTACAGGATAGTCAATGTATTTATTGGCGGCTTTTCTGTCAAAATACTGGCTCATATTAATTTCTTTTCTCTAACAAAACAACATTCTCCACGTGTTGTGTGTGTGGAAACATATCTACAGGTCTGACTTTTGTCACCTTATAGCTTGCGTCAAGCAGTTGCAGGTCTCTCGCTTGTGTCGCAGGGTTGCAACTTACATAAACGATACGCTCAGGTGCGGCGAACAGTATAGTGTCGATCACATCCTGGTGCATTCCCGCGCGAGGAGGGTCAGTTATGATTATGTCAGGCTTGCCGTGCTCGTCTATGAACTCCTTGTTCAGGATATCTTTCATGTCACCGGCGTAAAAGAGAGTGTTGTCAATCCCGTTTATTGATGAGTTCACCTTTGCGTCCTCAATAGCCTCAGGCACATATTCAATACCTATTACCTTTTTTGCTTTTTTAGCCACGAAGTTAGCTATTGTTCCTGTTCCTGTGTACAAGTCGAAAACGAGTTCCTCGCCAGTCAGTCCCGCGAACTCTCTCGCCACCTTATATAATTCGTACGCCTGGTCAGTGTTAGTCTGATAGAACGACTTAGGTCCGACTTTGAACTTCAGGTCCTCCATAGTTTCATAAATGAAGTCTGTTCCCTTGTAGCAGTGCACTTCCTGGTCCCCAAACGTGTCGTTTGCCTTATGATTGTCCACGTACAGCAGTGATGTTATCTCTGGGAACTTGTCAGCCACGTGAGCCAAGAGGTTCATAGCCTGTTCCTTTTCCTCCTCGTTATCTATACGGAACTGTATCAGCAACATGAACTCGCCAGTGTTAGAGTTGCGTAGCATCATACTTCTGAGCAGTCCTGTGTTTTGTCTCAAGTCATAGAACACCAGTTTGTTCTTGAGTGCGTAGTCACGTATTTCATTACGTATTCTGTTCTGCAGATTGTCCATGAGATGACATTTGTCTATGTCAAGTATTTTGTCAAAAGCGCCAGTGATATGAAATCCCACGGCATCCATAACATCGTACTTGACATCTTGTCTGACCTCATCCTCTGTCAGCCATCTTTTATTGGAAAAGCCGAACTCCAGTTTGTTTCGGTACTCACGCGTCTTCTTGCTTCCGAGGATAGGCATGAATTCCGGCAGTTCAATCTTTCCGATTCTGGACAAATTGTCGTACACTTGCTGTTGCTTGGCCTTCAGTTGCTCCTCGTACTTCAAACATTGCCACTTGCAGCCGCCACACACACCATAGTGTTGGCAGAATGGTGTGTCCCTGAGAGGACTGTATTCATGAATCTTTACGGCCACAGCCTCCATGTAGCTGTTTTTTTTCTTTTTAACCTGTAGGTCGACCACGTCGCCTGGTACGACAAATGGTACAAACACCACTTTGTCGTCAATACGTGTGAGGGACTTTCCCTCCGCCGCCACGGCTGTGATCGTTATGTTTTCGAGTAATGGGAGTTTCTTTTTGTTGCGCATTGTAATTGTCTTGGTTTATTTTATCAGCTTAACTCATCTATTTTCAAGATGCTTGTACTGTCTTTCTCTGATGTCTTTATTGAAGCGTATAGATGAGCGATAATTGATATCTCCAGTAAGCTTATTAATGACGTGAGTATACCTGTCACGAATGTGGTGACAAGGAACATAGGCGTGAAGATGGACGGCAGTGTGACGCTCTCGCCCGTGCTAATGCTCGCCTGTGCGGCTAACTGTGCTTCAGACATGACAAAGGCCGGGAGGTTGAGGAAAGTGGTGATCAAAAACACGAGAAGTCCCGCAATTATCTCGACACCGAAATTCTTACCCCAGTATTTGTAGCCGTTCTTGAAGCCGGTCCATGTGTTTTTTATTGTTGACCCGTTCTCCATCACCGCATAGAACATAGCTGTGGCTGACGGAACTAGAAGAAGGAAAATCAACATGGCAACATACATCAGAACGAAATAATATGCTATGTTTACGTGTCCAGTCTTATACAAGAAATAAATCACGGCGATGACCGGCAAAAAGGTTATGACGCATACGCACAAGAAAATAAGAAAGAATAATAACATTCTCTTTGTGTGTTTTCGTGAGTCTACAATCAGTGTCCACGCGTTGTACTTGTTGAACGTCTTATTTATTGAGTCCAGATGAAGCATGAAGGACAACATTCCGACCCTCATGATGTTGTTGGCGATAAAAAGAACGATGCCGACGACCAACAAGACAAGTCCGTAGATGTCTGTCGATTTCAGATTAGCGTTCATTAAAACCATTGAGAGACCGTCAAGCAAATAAATCGGGAAGAAAAGCTTCAGCAGCGGTGTTATGTTGTCTGTGATGAAACTGATGCCCGCAGACAGACACTTGCCAATGTTTCTATATGTGTAGAAAGGCTCTTTTCCGCCCGTCTCCTCAATAAATGACTCTACATTTTCCATTTTGTCTCTTGTATTTTTGGTATCTTGTTAACAAATTAAATTTTGAATGCGCAAAGATACGCAAAAATCACTATTTTTGCAATTCGTAACAATCAATTACACTTTATTGATATTAAAAATGGTTAAACTGAGCAATGTTAGGTGGGGCTTTATCGGTTGTGGTGAGGTGACGGAGAAAAAAAGCGGTCCCGCATTTTCTGAAGTGGAGCATTCGGAGGTTGTGGCGGTGATGAGTCGTGATATTAAAAAGGCGGAGTCGTATGCCAAGCGACATAACATCAAAAAGTATTATTCAGACGCTCAGGCTTTGATAGAGGACCCGGACGTGAACGCCATTTATATAGCCACACCGCCGTCTTCCCATGCCACTTACGCTATAATGGCGATGAGAGCCGGAAAACCCGCGTACGTGGAGAAACCTCTTGCCATCAGCTATGAGGAGTGTAATCGTATAAACCGTATATCCCGATTGCTTGATGTCCCTTGTTTCGTCGCTTACTACAGACGCTACCTTCCTTACTTCATAAAAGTCAAGGATCTGATAGACAATGGGAGAATCGGTCGGGTGCTTTCAGTGCAGATTAGGCTTGTGGCGCCCCCTCGTGACCTTGACTATGACTCAAAGGACATGCCTTGGCGTTTGCAGCCTGACGTGGCAGGTGGCGGCGGCTATTTCTATGACTTGGCGAGTCATCAGTTTGATTTGATACAGTATATGTTTGGTGATATCGTTGAGGCTGAGGGATTCTGCTGTAACATGGGTAAACTATATGAGGTGCAAGACACGTTTAATGCCGCCTTCCGTTTCTCTAACGGCTTGACCGGCTCCGCGTCGTGGTGCTTTGTGGCGCATGAGTCGTCACGAGCGGACAAGATAGAGGTTCTTGGTGACAAAGGTACGATAGTATTTTCCGTGTTTAATTATAATCCCATACGTGTGTTCTCCGAGAGCGGCAATGAGGAGATCGTCATAGACAATCCAGAGCATGTCCAGATGGCCATGATAGAGAAAGTCGTGAGACATCTCAGGGGAGAATACGTCTGTGACTGTGATTCGTTAAGTGCCACGCCGGCTAACTGGGTGATGGATAAGATTCTAGGTAAGTTTTGAGAAAGCGTTCCATGATATGTGTCTTCTGAGAATATCTTTTTTACTTATTGCTTTTTTAGCTTTGCCTGCTGATTCCTATTGTGTTGACCTGATGTTGGTGTCATACGAGTCAGACGACTCCTTGAACAAGGAGCGATATGCTGATGCGAATGCCTATGTTGACAGTGTCAAAATGGATAGTGGTGAGTATATCGTGAAGGAGAAAAAGAAATCATTTGTGGGTCGTTTCATGGATGGTTTCACAGAGTTCTTCATGGGGTGTGACACCAACTACGTCACGCCTCAGAAGTATCAGTTCACGGCACTGGCGGAGTTGAGTTATTGGCATGACTTCTACTATCTCCGCTCGTCATACACGAACAACTCGATGACCATCGAGTCTGACCCTTCCTTGGTCGCCGGAGGATATGTGTATTATAGCATACTGGGTTATGGCTTGTCATATAACCTCAATGACATAGGAAAACCGAAAGGTTTACATAATGGAGCGTCACGAAGACAGTCATTGTCCATTCACACGGCAAAGATATTCGCTGAGATCTACACCTTCAACTCAGGTAAGACGGCTAAGATAACAAGGATCACCGGCTATGACTTGTCGGGTAAGGATAACCGGTTCTCCGGACTTGACTCCCGCTGCATGGGTCTTCAGACTTTTTACATCTTCAATAACCGCCATTTCTCATGGCCTGCGGCATACGGCGAGAATGCGGTTCAGAAAATCAGCTGCGGAACGTTTAACCTCGGCTTTTCTTACAACCATCAGTCCGTGACGTTCAACGCTGACGAGATATCCAGCGACTTGGCAGACGTGGACACTACACTATTCTTCAACAAAGTCGACTATAACGACTACTCCGTAAGTATAGGCTATGCCTATAATTGCGTGCTCGGAAAAAACGTGTTGTTCGCCTTCAGCCTTCAGCCTTCCATCGGATATAGAAGGTCTAACATCACAGACGCGGGTTTCGAGAAGTCCATTCTTGATAATGTGTCCACGGATATAAATGTGAGATCCAGTTTGTTCTGGAATAACACTAAGTACTTTGCCGGACTCGTGTTGGACTTGCACACGTACTCGTACAGACGAGACAAGTTCGGCCTTACCAATACGTACGGCACGCTGAAGCTCATCTATGGACTGAACTTCCTTAAGAAATCACAGTATAAGTAGCTTCTTAATCATCGTTTTCCGCTTGTGGATTCTCACCATTTCTTTCGTGGAAAAGATAATGGTCTATAAGTCTCTTGTATGGCTCGTTTGGTAAAGTTAACGAACCTTAATTTTCGTACACGTAAATAAACTATTGTTGCTTTCCTCTGTCATAAACCCGAACAAGATTAAGGGTGGGAATGTTCTCTGATTCCGCAATGATGTGATAGTCAAGACTATGAAGTTGCGTGGTGAAGACGAGTCATTTCTTGACGGTGTTTATGGCATTCCTTCACAATGTGAAAGTAAAATAATTCATCTATGAAAGTTAAGTTTGTATTTACAATTCTTTTTTCCGTCCTTTTTGTCGCTTGTACTAATGATGACTTGGATGTGGTGTTCAACAATGGTGTTGTCAATAACGTTACTAATGTGTCCTCGGAGGTCACCGGCACTGACCTTGATGACCTGACCATCACTGCTGACACTACCTCATTATATGAGGAAGAGACTATTCCGACAGATGCTTCTGACGCGAATTATGATGACTTTGTGGAGAACACGGAGTTCAAGAATGTCTTCACGGTGACATACACCCAAAGCGGCGTTACGGTGTCTCCGTCGGAGGACGATGACTTCACCTTCGACATTGATGGCTCCCATCTGACTGTCAAGGCCACAAAGAAAGCTAAGTTTATCCTGACTGGCTCATCTTCTGACGGCTCTTTCAAGATTTACAGCGATAGTAAGTTCGAGACTCTCATCAATGGTTTGACACTGACAAACCCTAATGGAGCGGCAATAAACTCACAAAGCAAAAAACGAATGTTCCTGGTCGTTGCCGACGGAACGAGCAACACTCTGTGTGACGGTTCTTCATATGTCATGACGGGTGATGAGGATATGAAGGGTGTGATATTCTCTGAGGGGCAAATCGTGGTCAGCGGAACAGGCAAACTGAATATCACGGCTAAAGGCAAGAATGGTATAGCAAGTGATCAGTACCTGCGCATCAGAAAGAATGTCAACATAAATGTCAGCTCGTCAGGTACTAACGGACTGAAGGCCAATGACGCCATTGTCGTGGATGGTGGTGTCGTGAATGTGGCAGTGACCTCAAGCGGTGGTAAGGGACTGACGACCGACGGCTACTATGAACAGAACGGAGGACGTGTGACAGCGTTGACGAGCGGTGGTGTGGACACAAGTGACGCATCTGACGTCAGCGGCTCAGCTGGTCTTAAGGTGGACAGCGTTTTCTGTCTCAATGACGGCGAGCTTAACCTGAAAAGCACTGGTCAGGGCGGTAAGGGACTGAGTTGTGACCAGGATGTCTACATCAACGGTGGCTCTCTGACTGTCATCACATCTGGCAGCAGTTACGGAACGAGCTCAAACGGAAATAACGGAATGCGTCCGGGAGGATGGGGCAACACATCGTCAAGCAGCTCCAACTCTGTCTCCCCCAAAGGTGTACGCTCGGACGGAAACTTATATGTTAAAGGCGGAAACGTGAAGGTGAAGTGTACAGGAGGAGAGGGAAGCGAGGGCCTCGAGAGTAAAAAGACCATCGTAATCGATGGAGGTGTCATCGAATGTGCTTGTTACGATGACTGTATCAACGCTTCGACGAACATCACCGTCAATGGTGGTTATATATACGCTTACGCCTCAAATAATGACGGTATAGACTCTAACGGAACCATTACCATAACTGGCGGTGTGATAATATCAAGTGGAACCACGACTCCGGAGGAAGGCATAGACTGTGACTCAAACACATTCACTATAACAGGTGGAGTGATCATTGGTATAGGTGGATCAACAAGTAGTCCGACCACAAGCAAGTGTACGCAGCCGACTATCATATATACAGGCTCAGGCAATTCCGGCGCATTGCTGTCTCTGGATAAGTCAGACGGAACAAATGTCTTTGTCGTGACAATCCCAAGAAGTTATAATCAGATGACGCTGCTCATGAGCAGCCCGGACATAGTCAAGGGAGGCTGCTACACTCTGTCAAAGGTAAACTCATATAACGGAGGATCTTCTTTCCATGGTCTTATCACTGGTGTGACATCAGTCAGTTCAGCCAGCTCGCTTAAGTCATACAACGTAAGTTCGATGGTGACAAAATAGTTGTCCGCGCGTCTGACCGTTGACTTGTGACGGTAGTCCGATAAACTCGAAGTGATGTCGTATCACAATCCGCAATGCATGCAGAGAAGGGCGTTGCGGATTTTTTTTAAAGTGTGATGGTGTCTTTAAGCTGACGTTTTTGTGATGATTACTCTTTGACCTTTTCTGCCATCTTTCAACCTTGATTTTCTGCCATTTCCAGACTTAAGAGTCTTGATGAAAACATTAACAGAATTTCCTATTCGCATCCCTAATTTATACTGTTCAAAACTCCTCTTTTTTCGTTGACACGTGTCAGCGAAAAAATGACTTTCAGTTTTTTCTCGTGGCTTATTCGGCGTCTGAAAATCTCAGGTTAGGACGTTGAAAAGTTCAGGTTAGGATTTTTAAATTCTCAGACCTGCGTATAGACCACAACCTAACCTGAGAATTTCAAAAAAGACATCTAAGATTTTTAAATGCCTTGTATTAAGATTATCAATAAGTTAACCCAAAATTCGCAAAAAACAGGAATGGGAAATTTGGTTAAACGCCAAATTGTCCATTATTCCACCTGTTTAATAACACTATCTGAATACCATATAGATACAAATATGGTGTACCTATTTTCGTGAAAATAAACTGTGCAAAGAAAAGAAAACGAATTGTACAGAAATAAGGATTGCTGGGGGGATGCAATGTATGTTTGAGGGCTTTTTATAGGAAGAAATCAAATAAAAAAGGTACGAAAATTTATTGGAATATGTTTTGCGTATTCAATAAATTTTCGTACCTTTGTATTGTAATCAGAGAGACGATTACAAGGTTAAATCCTCCGCCTATAAAGTGGGGTAAAACCTATTAAAACCGAAAAAATGAAAGTCGCAATTTCATTTGAGGTTAAAATTAGTATTTTGAGCTGACGTTATTTAAGAAATATATTATTCCACCTGATTTTTTACTCTTGTCGCATGGTGTCACGCCAGCCTTTATGGCAGTACTAATAATCGTGTGTGCGGAGAAAAAGAAGTGTGGACGTCAAAGTCCTTTGATGTCTCAGGAGAGATTCACGTGAGTGTAAACGTGGCGTGTGGGAAAGTGTTGAATGCTTGGCAATATGTGATGAGTAGCTCACATGTTGTCGTCAAAGTCAAAGAGTGAAGGCATGTTCTTTGTGAAGTCTGGTTCAGACACTTTATCGACTCTCATGTCGTCAGTGGCTTGTGAGAAGTCCAGGAGGCATTGTGTCGTTTGTTTGTTTCTCAGTCTGTAATATCCTCTTTTGCCTTCCACAGCCATGAGCATAGACTTCTTGCCTTGACTTAACCTCCATGTGTAGTTGCGCACCAGTTGATAGAGTTTGTCAAAGTCTTTTTCCTCAGAGAAGAGATCCCTGTCGTTATTGTATATATTGACAGCAATCGCACTCACTTTCATGCCTTCTGGTTTCATAGCAAGTACGTTAATGATTTTCTTCTGAAGCTGATGTCTCATCTATTGTTTGTGGCTTTTGTAGATATCCTTTACCAATTAGCCGGCTAAGTTATGAAAAATTTCCGTATCTCTGGTGTCATGTTGTCATTTTTGTTATTGACTGATGCCATATTATGAATTATAATTGGTATTTTTGCGTTTGTAAATATAATAATGTGTGAGAAGTCTGTATAGAATATATTCCCTTGTGATATCGCTTTGCTTGCTCGTCTCTTGCGGCGAAAAACACGACAGTGGTGTACGTGCTGAGGTGGATTCTTTGAATCTGCTCTCATGCAGTTTGCTGTATGTGTCAAGTGAACAGTCTGAGTCAAAGGCGAAGATGGCGATGGCGAAGAGTGATGATTATGAGAATGGCAAGATGGAGTCTCTCATTAACTTGGGTAATGTGTATACGATGAGGATGGAGTATGACACAGCCCGTAGGTATTACAATGAGGTGTTGTCTTCGTCTGATAATTGTCTTTACAGGTTTCTGGTGTATGCCAGACTGATGAAGATATGTCAGGTCACTGCTTCTAACCTGCAGTTTTATGAGTATTACACGGCGGCGGAGAAGTGTGCGAACAGGATTTTGGAGGATGAGAGTGTGATGAACTCTCATGAGACGACGTTGTGGAAGGTGGCTAACTGCTTATATAACTTGTGCCTGTCATCGCATTTCTATACTCTGAGATATGATGAGGAGATGGAGAAGGCGCACAATGACTATCTGACGTGGTATCATTCTCTCGGAGCTGACTCCGTGATCCTGACTCCTATGTTTCAGAAGAAGACATTGTCTTTCTGGAAACATTACGGCAACTTGTATTATGAGTCCATGTGTCTTGTGAATATCGCTGACTCGCTGATGGACGACGGCAGGTGTGACGAGGCATTGGACTCCTTGAAACGGGCTCTTGACTGTGTGAATGAGTACTATGGTCTGGCCGGGGATGAAAGACTTACGTCTTTTACGCCCGGCGTGAGCAATGTCATGTCAAAGGAGATGAGTATGATATGTGACTCGTCCGTGCTGACCATTCCTGAGTGGTTGGGCGCTATTCGCGAGGAACTGAGTATAGTATACGGCGCTTTGGGACATAAGGAAGCTTCAGACTATAACCATAACATTTATTTTGATATTCTCGATGCCACAAGACAGGATATGAGTCTTCAGGAGAGGCAGGAGCGCCTGCAGAGGGAAAACAGTGTGTTGGACTATATGCTTTGCGGATTAGGTCTTTTTGTTCTGTTCTCTTTGATTTTCGTGCTGTTCGCCACCAGACATCTGACGTCTGATAGCCGACGTAAGGCTGAGAGACTGTCAATGTTCTTGTCGTTATGTTCGAAGATCACAAAGTCTGTTCCTGTCGATGCTGACAGTGAGGAGTGTGTGTCAGAGTCGATACATGAGGCAGTGGACAAGGATGTGTATGCTCTGTTCCCGGAAGTCAAGGACGACTGGACAACGTATGACACGAACAAAATGGATGGTCTCGACAGGGAGTTGCTGTCCGTGCTGAAGGTGTTATATCTCTGGGTGTTGCACAATGCGAGTGTCTTCGTGAAAATGTCGGAGGAGAAGGAACGTGTGGAGGGACTCGAGTTTGTTTACTCCCGACGCCTTGAGGAACATAAGAGACAGTACATTGATAAGGCTACGAGTATGTCGATAGTCAATGGCGTCACTCCGTTTCTCGACCGTATGATTCATGAGGTGGACAGGCTGAGTGCGATGAGTCGGGACGATTTCGCCGACAAAGGGCAGGACGTACTGGTCTACGTGAGGGAGTTGATAAATAAGATTGACGAGTATAATGAGGTTCTTGGACATTGGGTGAAGATAAGACAGGGTAGGGTGAGCTTGAATGTGGAGAGTTTCAGTGTTCAGCAGCTCTTTGACACTCTAGTCAAAGGACGCGCGATGTTTGAGACAAAGAAGATCACTCTCGACGTCGTGCCTTCTGACGCTATGGTTAAGGCTGACCCTGTGTTGACTCTTTTCATGCTTAACACATTGATGGATAATGCGCGTAAGTATACTCCTGAGGGAGGACGTGTCGTGGTTCAGGCGGATGAGCGAGAGGATTTCGTGGAGCTTAGTGTCAGTGATACGGGGTGCGGCTTGTCTGAGGAGGATGTGGATGTCCTTAATAATAATAAGGTGTACGATTCAAGTAAGATTGGTGCCGGCGACGCGAGTGTGGTGAATAATAAGGGATTTGGGTTCGGCCTGATGAACTGTAGGGGTATCATTGAGAAATATATGAAGACAAGTACGCTGTTCTCGGTGTGTCTCTTCGGCGTTGAGAGTGAGACGTCAAAAGGTAGCCGTTTCTATTTCCGCCTACCGAAAGGTGTGGTGAGGACTCTTGCTGTGCTAATCGCTTTTCTCGTCACGTCAGTGACGTCTGCCCGTGAGACTCGTCAGACTGACTCCATCAATGACAGTGAGCTGAAGATTGCGGTGCAGTTCTATGACAGTGTCTTCAGTTGTAATATGAGGAAGGAGTATGCGCAGGCGGTGGTTTACGCTGACTCTTCCATATATCATTTCAACAGACATTATCTTTTGGCGGACCCTGATGGAAATCTGCTGATGTCTGTTGACGGATCGCAGATGCCGGAGCTTACCTTGTATAAGTCGGGGTTCGAGACGGATTTCTCCACTATTCTAGATATCAGAAACGAGATGGCTATTGCGGCGCTTGCGTTGAATGACAGACATCTGTACACATATAATAATGAGATCTTCACAAGGTTGTATAAGCTGATGTCTGACGATAAGTCACTGGAGTATTATTGTGACTCTATGCAGAAGTCCACAGTGAACAAACGTGTGGTGTTTATCTTGGCGGCTTTGACGTTCCTTGTCCTGATGTTTGTGTACGCCATGATATATTACAGGCATAATCTCCTGTATATCTTTAATATGAGACAGTTTTTGCGCTTTTCTCAGCATCTGTTCTCGTCCTCGGAGAAGGATCAGATTGGGTGTCTGTATAAGGGTGTGAATGAGATACGTAAGGCGGAGGCGATAGGACTGGCTATGGTGGATGTAGAGGATGACGGAAAGCTGGTGTTCGAATATAAAGGCGATGAGGAGTACCGGTCGCTGGTGAATCAGTATTCTTTGTTATGTTATGAAAAGAAACAAAGAATGGATTTCATGAGGGAGAAAATACTATCTTTGCCTCTCGTCGTCGACATGAACGGGGAAGAGAAGTGTATTGGTGCGGTGACTCTGATGTTACGTGATGCCTCGTTGTCAAAGAATGACGACCTGTGTCTGCAGCTGATAGCGGAGTTCTTCGCCGTACATTCTTATATGCTTTCGGCGAGGGTGAACGAGAGTCGTATGGAGTTGGAAATGCGTGTGGATGAGATGAGGAGAAAGGAGAGTGAGGATAACAGGATTCATGTGCAGAACATGGTGCTGGATAATTATCTGTCGACGATTAAGCATGAGACAATGTATTACCCAGGTAGGATACGTAATATTGTGGATGATGTCCAGGCGGAAGCGACGGAGGAGAAGATGGCTATGCTGTCCGAGGTGGTGTCTTACTACAAGGACGTGTATTCACTGTTAAGGGACGGTGCGTCTTTGCAGTTGGAAAGGAAGGTGTTTAAGCGTGAGAGGATTCCTCTTTCTTTTCTTTGTGAACACATGAGAGCCTATTTCAAAAAACGTGCCGCAAAGGAAAAGATACCTGCCTCACTGAGTGTTTCTGACGTGAGTGAGGATTGGACGCTGACAGCGGATAAGACCTTGGTCGTGTATATGATTGACACTTTGGCGAATATATCGTTTGAGAATGCTGAAGCGGGTGAGGTGTCTATGCGTGTGGACAGTGATGGACGCTTTGTCAGGATTACCTACAGTGACTCGAGACTGTCTTACTCTGAGGAACAGTGTAACTCGTTATTCTATCCAGACAGTATCAGATATGATGAGAGTAATGATAAGTTATGTGGTCAGTACTTCATCCTGTTGCGACAGATTGTCAGAGAGCATGATGAGTATATGGGACATAAGGGATGTAGGATTTATGCCTCTCCTGTGGAGTCGGGAGGCACGATGATAGTAATGGAATTGTAGTTTTTTATGAAGTGTAAATATGGAAAACTTTAAAGTAATAATCGTAGAGGATGTTAAACTGGAACTGAAAGGTACTGAGGAGATATTCAGGAATGACATACCGGAAGCGCAGGTCATCGGCACTGCGCAGAACGACACGCAGTTGTGGACTCTGATTAAAGATGATGCTCCCGACTTGATTCTGCTGGACCTTGGCTTGGGCGGCTCGACCACCGTCGGGGTTGATATATGCAGGACGCTGAGGAAACGCTATCCGGAGATTAAGGTGCTGATATTTACCGGTGAGGTGCTTAACGAACGTCTGTGGGTCGATGTGTTGGACGCTGGAGCGGACGGAATCATCCTGAAGAGCGGTGAGCTGCTCACACGAAGTGACGTGATGAGTGTGATGTCGGGAAAAAGGATGGTGTTTAATCAGCCTATATTGGAAAGGATCCTCAAACGTTTCAGAAAGTCTGTCATGGAGGAGGTGCGACGTCAGGAGGCGTTTATTGATTATGATATTGATGAGTATGATGAGAGACTGCTGAGACATCTCGCTTTGGGCTATACAAAGGATATGATTGCGGGACTGAAGGGAATGCCTTTCGGCGTCAAGTCAATAGAGAAACGACAGGTGGACTTGGTGAACAGACTGTTTGGAAACGAGAAAACGGGTGTCAATGCCACGCGACTGGTGACCCGAGCATTCGAACTCGGCATTCTTGGCATCGATAATCTTGAACCGGATGATGAGTAGGAATGAGAACTGTTTCTGGAGAAAGAATGTGTTCCACCTCTTGTCTTTGACTCTTCTTTCTCTGCTGCCCGTTGTGGTGATATTGTCGTGGATAGTCAGCATCTATGTCGACGACAGTGTCAATAACTTGTTGGGCAGCAATGGCATTCGTTGGATGGTGAGCAGTATGGTTAATAACATATATTGCTCTCCACTTGCTGGTGTCGTGGTGTTCCTGATTTCTTTAAGCGTGTTGTATGAGTCGGGGCTAATATCAACGTTAATGACTCTCGTGAGAGAACGTAAATGGAGTGATGGGTCTTTGTCCTTGAAGAAAAGACGAGCCTTGATGTTGTCCGTGGGAGTTGTTGAGGTGTTGCTCGTTTTGTTCGTCATTCTCATGCTGTTCCCAGGCTCGATTCTGTATACGGCATTTGGTACTTATGAGAATTCCGCCTTGCAACAAGGGTGGTATGGTATGCTTGGACTTTCTGCAATATTGGTGGGTAATGTCTTCGGATATTCTTCGGGCGGATTCGTAAGCTCTGATGATTTCATGCATGCTCATACGAGTCTGTTGTCTAAGTGTTCATGGTATTTCCTGTATCTTTGCCTGGCCGCGGAGTTTGTGGCGTTTCTCGACTATTCGTTGATGACGCCATATGTCGTGGTGTCAGTTTTGTCATATATACTCTATTACTGCCCTTTGTTGTATATAACATATATGGTTATGTGTGGTGATGATTTGGAAAATGACGTATAGCCACTTGTCTTCTCAGTTCTCACTCGCTTTCTTTGTTTTTCTCTTCCCATTCTGTCATCTGCTCTTTTGTGACAGGAAAGCTTCCAAGCCACTTCATCTGTTTGATTATCCAACTTTGTCTTTTGTACATGTATGACGAAGGGTTGCTGCTGTCAAACTTTATCGGGTTTGGCAAGGTTGCTGCTATAAGAGCACACTGGTTCCTCGTAAGGTGTGTAGCGTGTATGCCGAAATGCTCAACGGCTACTGCCTCCGCACCATATATGCCATCTCCCATCTCTATCGTGTTGAGGTATACTTCCATTATTCGCTGTTTGTCCCATATTATCTCGATGAGTATGGTGAAGTATGCCTCAAGACATTTCCTTGTCCAAGAACTTGTCGGCCATAGAAACACATTCTTCGCTGTCTGCTGACTTATCGTGCTTCCCCCGCGTATGCGACGGTCACGTTCTGACATGGCTTGCTTGATGGCGTCGATGTCGAATCCGTTGTGTTTGAGAAAATTCTGATCCTCACTTGACCAGACGGCGAGCGGCAGGTCGGGTGATATCGAATCTATCGGCACCCATTCATGCTTAAGCTTCAGCTGCTGACCGTTCTTTACCTGCTGATAACATCTTATAAGCATTAGTGGTGACAATGGCACGGGAACATATTTGAATAACAATACCGACAGAGTGGATGATGTTATGAAGAAGATTATCAGCCACATCGTAAAGACTTTGATGTTATGGAGGAATTTCATTATTGTTGGATTGAGTGCTTTTTACCTTGTTGTCTTTGAGAAAAAAAAGGAGAACCTGCAACCGCAGGTTCTCATGTGCTTATAACATTTTAAATAAACTGTTATTTGAGTGTGCCAGCCTCAGCAGCCTTGATCATGGCCTGTGAAGCATAGAGGTAAACCTCAACACGTCTAGAAGCTGCTGCATTCTCTGAACCGTCAGCATTTGTGATGAGGTTAGTCTCACCGTAACCCTTAGACTCCTTGATTTGTGAAGAAGATACAGAACAAGTGTTTACGAGGTAGTTCTTCACTGCGTCTGCGCGGTTCTGTGAGAGTGTGAGGTTTGTAGCGTCCGAACCGTCTGATGAAGCATATCCCTGGATTGCGACGTCACAGTCTGTGTATACGTTCAATACCTTAGAAGCGAAATTCTTGAGCTCAGACTGAGCACTTGACTGAAGTGCGTACTTGCCTGTGTTGAAAAGGATACCGTTGTCGAATGTAACCTTAACAGCCTCAAGACCGTTGGCGTCTGTTACAGTCTCAACTGTAGCGTTGTTAGCGGCAGCAGCGGCAGCAGCGGCAGCCTTGTCCATCTTCTTACCGATGAGAACACCAGCTGTTGTACCAACAGCAGCACCAACAGCAGCACCGATGGCAGTGCTCTTGCCTGACTTGCCGATTAACTTACCTGCGAGCGCACCAAGTGCAGCACCTGATGTTCCACCGATAATACCACCCTTTGTGGTGTTGCTTGCTCCACATCCAGAGAGGAGAATAGCCGCACTCATCATAAGTGCGCAAACCTTAGTTTTTGTCATAAATTTGTTATTTAGTTAATATTGATAAGTATTGTCACCTGTTAAAACGCCAGTGCGAACACCTTTAATGTTCGCTGTTCTTATGCGACTCATATAGGGTCACTTAGTTTAATACAATATGCAAAATTAGTTTTTTTATGTTATATGAGGCAATAAACATATAAATATTTTTTCTATAATGTAAAAATGTCATTTTTTATCTTTAATTTTGCGGTTCAGATGTAAATAATTGTAATCAATTGTATTTGTTATGGCAAAAGAACTGAAAGACCTGACGAAGCGCAGCGTCAACTATTCTCAGTGGTATAATGAGTTGGTTGTTAAAGCTGATCTTGCTGAGCAGGCAGACGTGAGAGGATGTATGGTTATCAAACCATATGGATATGCCATTTGGGAGAAGATGCAACGTGTTCTCGATGGTATGTTTAAGGAAACAGGTGTACAGAATGCATATTTCCCCTTGCTCATACCGAAATCGTTCCTTTCTAAGGAGGCTGAGCATGTGGAGGGTTTTGCTAAGGAGTGCGCTGTGGTCACTCACTACAGATTGAAGACTAATGACACTCATGACGGCGTAATAGTTGACCCTAGCGCAAAACTGGAAGAGGAATTGATTATACGACCGACTTCAGAGACTATAATATGGAATACTTATAAAAACTGGATTAAGTCTTACCGTGACCTTCCTATCTTGTGTAATCAGTGGTGTAACGTCATGAGATGGGAGATGAGAACAAGACTCTTCTTGAGAACATCTGAGTTCTTGTGGCAGGAAGGTCATACGGCTCACGCCACAAAAGAGGAGGCTGTGGAGCGTACAAAGCAGATGATTGGTATCTACGCCAAGTTTGCGGAGGAGTACATGGCTGTTCCTGTCATTCAAGGAGTGAAGAGCGAGACGGAGAGATTTGCCGGTGCGTTGGACACATACACTATTGAGGCGATGATGCAGGATGGTAAGGCTTTGCAATCTGGTACTTCTCATTTCCTCGGACAGAACTTCGGTAAGGCGTTTGACGTTCAGTTCCTTAACAAAGAGAACAAGCCAGAATATGCTTGGGCGACATCTTGGGGTGTGTCTACACGTCTCATGGGTGCCCTCATCATGACTCATTCCGATGACAATGGTCTTGTGCTCCCTCCAGCTCTCGCACCAATACAGGTTGTTATCATTCCTATTGGTAAAAATGATGAGCAGATGAAGATGTTGGATGAAAAGGCTGAGGCTATCATGAACAAACTTAAGTCTCTTGGAGTAAGTGTCAAGTATGACAATGCTGACAATAAGAGACCTGGATTTAAGTTCGCTGACTATGAGCTCAAGGGTGTGCCTGTACGTCTCGTACTTGGTGCCCGTGACTTGGAACAGGGTGTTGTGGAGATTATGCGTCGTGACACTCTTGAGAAGGAAAATGTCAGCGTGGAGGGTGTTGAGGAATATATAAAGAATCTTCTTGACGACATACAGAAAAACATCTATAAGAAGGCTCTGGATTTCCGTGACGCTCATATCTATGAGTGCGATAATTACGAGGAGTTCAAAGAGCGTGTTAAGGATGGCGGTTTCTTCCTTTGCCATTGGGACGGAACAGAGGAGACTGAGGCGAAGATCAAGGAGGATACGCAGTCCACGATACGCTGTGTGCCGTTCATGTATGAGCAGACACCAGGTGTCGACATGGTAAGCGGCAAACCGTCTAAGTGCCGTGTGCTTATCGCTCGTTCTTATTGATGTGTGTATCAACAATGGTCCCGACAGTACTGTGCTTCATGTTGTATAGAACTGTCGGGGCTTTCATTTTTGGATTGTGTGAAGACGAAAGATTAGAATCAACAGAACTTTACTTAATAGGTGTTTATACTACAGAATAGTCGGATTTATGTTGCACAAGTTAGAGCTTTTAGTCATCTCTTTTCTTATTTCCCTTTTTGTCTCTGCTCAGTCGGACACGACAGCTTTTATGAGGAGATTGTGTATGTTGGATGGTGTGTCTGATGTGAGAAGGATTGAGAGTGATAAATATAACGAGAAATATGTTTTGAGATTTCTCCAGAATGTGAATGGCGAGACCGACGAGTACGGTACATTCAAACAGAGAATAGTCGTGTCGTTTCGTGGTTATGACCGACCAACAGTGTTGGTGACGGAAGGATATTTCGCCGATTATGCGTTAAGGAGTGGTTATGAGGAAGAGTTGGCGAGACTCACTGACGCTAATCTGATAGTCGTCGAGTACAGATATTTCGCGGAGTCTGTTCCAAGTCAGGTAAATTGGGATTATATGACAGTGCGTAACTCTCTATATGACTATCATCATGTGAGGACAGTCTTCGGATCTCTGTTTACTGACAAGTGGATTAGCACGGGAATTAGTAAGGGAGGACAGACTACGATGTTCTATAGAGCATTCTATCCTGAGGATGTGGATGTCAGCGTGAGCTACGTCGCTCCATTGAATAAATCTGTGGAGGATGGTAGACATGAAAAGTTTTTGTCTAAAAAAGTTGGAACGAAGACGGAGAGATCTGCTGTTAAGAACGCTCAAAAGGAGTTCATGAGACGAAAGAAGAGCTGCTTGCCTCTTTTCTCTCAATACAACAAACAACATAATCTTAGATATTATATCTCTGAGTCTGACATCTATGATTATGTCGTCCTTGAGTATCCGTTCGCACTGTGGCAGTGGGGAGAGTCAGTGAAAGACATTCCAGACTATGAGGCGTCCGACACTGTCTGGTTCGATTATCTTGCTAAGATTACAGGACCGGACTATTTCTCCGTACCGAATAAGTTCCTACCGTTTGATGTGCAGGCTGCGCGTGAGTTGGGATATTATGGTTATGATGATAAGCCGATAAAAAAATGGAAGTCAGCGGGGAGCGTGAAAGGTTATCTTAAGAGGCTGATGTTACCTGACAGCCTTAGGTCTATAACCTTTGACAAATCCTTGTATGAGACCACTACGGCGTTTCTGAGGAACGAGGACCCAAAACACATATTTATATATGGTGAGAACGACCCGTGGTCGGCGAGTGGTGTGTGTCAGTGGCTTGACTGCTCAAAAAAGAAGAACATGAGTATATATGTGCAGCCCAGAGGAAGTCACAAGGCCAGGATTGGTACTATGCCGCAAGAGTTGCGAGAAGAGATTATAGATAAAATAAGAAAATGGCTTAAGGAATAACATGTGGCATATATTTTGCAGTAGTACGTTATACAGAGATGTTAATAAGATTTACGTGTTTTAAGATTTGATATAATGAATAATCAATATACTCCACAATTCAGTCAGATTTTGACTTACAGTAAAGAAGAGGCGTTGCGTTTGGGTAATGATTATATAGGACCGGAGCATTTGTTTTTGGGTATTATACGTGATGGGGAGAATCGTGTCGTTAGTATACTGCGTGAGAAATTCGGGATGGATCTCGGTAAGATGAAAATGTTTCTCGAGGAGAAGTTACGTGAGCAGTCTACGAGTCTCTTTACCACAGATATCACTTTTAATGACAAGTCATCCACGGTGTTGAGACTGAGCATCTTGGAGGCGCGCCTCATGAAGAGCAAAGCGAGCGATACGGAGCACCTGCTGCTTGCTATAATGAAACAGAAAAACAATCTGGCTGCCCGAGCCTTGGAGGATAACAACGTTAGTTACAAGGAACTTTTTGACTCTTTGTCCAAACAAGTCTCAACGCCTAAGTCAGGAGTTGGACTTGACGAGGAGGATGAGGAGGAGATGGATATGCCACCTGTGGACAATTCCAGAGGAGTGAGAACGGCGGAAAAGAAGAAGAGTAACTCCAACACACCGGCGTTGGACGCTTTTGGAGTCGACCTGACAAGAGCCGCCGCAGAGGGTAAGCTGGATCCAGTTGTGGGACGTGAGAAAGAGATAGAGCGTGTGGCTCAGATATTGTCACGAAGAAAGAAGAACAACCCTGTTCTCATTGGTGAGCCTGGTGTTGGTAAAAGTGCTATTGTGGAAGGACTTGCCATCAGAATCAACGAGAGAAAGGTGAGCAGGATTCTTTTCAATAAGCGTATCGTGTCTATTGACATGGCAAGTGTGGTTGCTGGAACCAAGTACAGAGGACAGTTCGAGGAAAGGATGCGCAACATAATCACAGAACTGAAGGACAATACGAACGTTATTGTCTTCATAGATGAGATACATACTCTTGTCGGAGCCGGTAATCAGGCGGGACAGATGGACGCCGCTAATATGCTAAAGCCTGCCCTGTCACGAGGAGAACTTCAGTGCATCGGAGCTACGACACTCGATGAGTACAGGAAGAATATCGAGAAGGACGGAGCGTTGGAGCGTAGATTTCAGAAGATAATAGTAGAGCAGACCTCTAAGGAGGAGACGCTGGAGATTCTTCATAACATTAAAGACCGTTATGAGGAACACCATAACGTGACATACACTGACGAGGCGTTAAAGGCTTGCGTCGAGCTTACCGCTCGGTATGTCTCTGACAGGTCTTTCCCGGACAAAGCCATCGACGCACTTGATGAGGTCGGCTCTAGAATACACATTAATAATATAAGTGTTCCTGCTGACATAGAAGAGCTGGAGAAGAAGATAGCTGACGCCAACAATAAGAAGGAGCAGGCGGTCCGTAAACAGAATTTTGAGCTTGCCGCCAATTTTCGTGACACGGTGACCACTCTCACGGCAGAGTTGGACCGACGTAAGCAAGAATGGGAAGCCAATCTTGTTGAGGAACGTCAGATTGTCAGTTCGGACAATGTGGCAGAGACCGTCTCTCTAATGACTGGCGTGCCTGTGCAGAAGATGGGTCATGCTGAGGGATTGCAGTTGAAGGGAATGAGAGATAGACTGAAAAACAAGGTTATCTCTCAAGACTTGGCTATAGACAAGTTGGTAAGTGCTATACAGCGCAGCCGTATTGGTTTGAATGACCCGAACAGACCAATCGGCGTGTTCCTGTTCCTCGGGCCGACTGGAGTGGGAAAGACATATTTGGCAAAGGAGTTGGCGGAGAGCATGTTCGGTTCTAAAGACTCTCTCATCAGAGTCGACATGAGTGAGTTTATGGAGAAATTCACTGTCAGCCGTCTTGTGGGAGCTCCTCCGGGATACGTAGGATATGACGAGGGTGGTATGCTCACGGAGAAGGTACGTCGTAAGCCATATAGCATAGTCCTTCTTGATGAGATAGAGAAAGCGCATACTGACGTCTACAACCTGTTGTTACAAGTGATGGACGACGGACGCCTGACTGACACTCAGGGGCGAACCGTAGATTTCAGGAACACGGTGATTATCATGACAAGTAACGTCGGAACCCGCCAGCTTAAGGAATTCGGAACGGGAATAGGTTTCACGAGTCTTGACAGGACTAACAGTCAAGAGTACGGAAGAAGTGTGATACAGAAAGCTCTGAATAAGCAGTTCTCACCAGAGTTCCTGAACAGAATAGATGAGATAATCACGTTCGATCAGTTGGAGGTCGACTCAATCGTGAAAATCATCGATCTGGAACTTGAGAAGTTGTTGGCGAGAGTGAAAGAACTCGGCTACGAAGTGAGCGTGACTGATCAGGCCAAGCGTTATATCGCAAGCAAGGGATATGATAAACAGTTTGGAGCCAGACCGCTCAGACGCGCCATCCAGCAATATGTCGAGGATGGACTCTCAGACCTCATTGTTGATGGTGAGCTTGAGCCAGGCTCATCGGTGGTTGTGGGCTTGGAAGATGACAAAATTACAATTAAGAAAGCGTGAGCTTAATATTGTTAAGACAAAATGTCAGCCGTGTTAGCGGCTGGCATTTTTTTTGTTTTCAACTTCTGCGAAAAGTATAAATGATTTAATAAGAGATACTGCAATATGACACAGAAAGGTAATATCGGGGTAACTACTGAAAATATTTTCCCCGTAATTAAGAAGTTTTTGTACAGTGACCATGAGATTTTCCTTCGTGAGATTGTGAGCAATGCTGTCGATGCCTCACAGAAGTTGAAAACACTGGCGTCAAAAGGTGAGTTGCAAGGTGAGGCTGGAGACCTTACTGTTCATGTGTCTGTCGACAAAGAGGCTGGTACACTTACGGTCAGCGACCGAGGTATAGGTATGACAGAGGAGGAGATTGATAAGTACATCAATCAAATCGCATTCTCCGGAGCCAATGACTTCCTCGATAAATATAAGGAAGACGCAAATGCGATAATCGGACATTTCGGACTCGGATTCTACTCTTCTTTCATGGTGAGCAAGAAGGTGGAGATTATCACAAAAAGTTGGAAGGAAGGCAGCAAGGCCGTTAAGTGGTCTTGTGACGGCAGCCCTGAGTTCTCTATCGATGAGGCTGACAAGACTGACCGCGGTACGGATATCGTGATGTACATAGATGATGACTGCAAGGATTTCCTTGAGGAGGGAAAGATCTCAGACCTGTTGAACAAGTATTGCAAGTTCCTCGCTGTTCCTGTCGCTTTCGGTAAAAAGAAAGAGTGGAAAGACGGAAAGCAGGTGGAGACTGATGAGGACAATGTCATAAATGACACTAAGCCGCTGTGGACAAGGAAGCCGGCTGACCTCAAGGACGAGGACTACAAGGAGTTTTACCGTAAGTTGTATCCGATGTCAGACGAGCCTTTGTTCTGGATACACCTGAATGTGGACTATCCGTTCAACCTCACAGGCGTGCTCTATTTCCCTAAGGTGAAGAACAACTTCGACCTGCAGAAGAATAAGATACAGCTGTATTGCAATCAGGTCTTTGTGACTGACTCTGTAGAGGGCATAGTTCCGGAGTTCCTTACTCTGCTGCATGGTGTGATTGACTCTCCGGATATTCCTCTTAACGTGAGCCGTTCTTATCTTCAGAGCGATCAGAATGTGAAGAAGATCTCTACTTACATCTCAAAGAAGGTAAGCGACAGACTTAAGAGCATATTTACGAATGACCGTAAGGAGTTTGAGGATAAGTGGGATGACATCAAGATCTTCATCAACTACGGTATGCTTTCTGACGAGTCATTCTATGACAAAGCGAAGTCATTCGCTCTGCTGAAGGATACTGAGGGTAAGCATTATACTTTCGAGGAGTATCAGACTCTCATTAAGGATCAGCAGACGGACAAAGACGGCAACCTCATCTATCTGTATGCGCAGAACAAGGAGGAGCAGTACGTCTATATCGAGGCTGCTCAAAACAAGGGGTACAATGTCCTGCTCATGGACGGCCAGCTGGACACTCCGATGCTGGGACTCTTCGAGCAGAAGTTCGAGAAGAGCCGATTTACACGTGTTGACTCTGATGTCGTGGATAAGCTTATTGTTAAGGATGATGTTAAGAAAGAGGATTTGTCAGAGCGTGACAAGACCATTCTCACTAAGGCCTTCCAGGGCAGTCTCCCTAAATTGAATAAGGTCGAGTTCATGATTGACAGCCAGTCTTTGGGAGAGTCTTCCGCACCTGTAGTGATCACTCAGAGTGAGTACATGAGAAGAATGAAAGACATGTCAAAGCTGCAGCCGGGTATGGCGTTCTATGGCGAGATGCCTGACATGATGAACCTCGTGTTGAACTCAGACCATCCTCTGATAAAGAAAGTGTTGTCCGACGCTCAGGCCGTGGCACAGGATATCGAGATTCCGGCTCCGGAGCCAAAGGAGGGAGAGAAGAAGGAAGAACCTAAGAAAGATATCAAGGTTGAGCTGAAGGACACGAAGGTGGTAAGTCAGCTTATCGACCTCGCTCTTCTGCAGAATGGCATGTTGAAAGGTGAGGCACTGAATAACTTCGTTAAGCGCTCAGTGGAATTGATTTAACCCTTTGTGGATTAAACGATTATATTAGGCACAAAAAAGGTATGACTCAGTCATACCTTTTTTGTGCATTCATGTAATGAATGTCACGATGTGGCAGACTTCTCGTTCTGACAGACATTATTTCAGTCACGTCTATTCTGGATTTATGTGTCTGCAGAACGAGTCATTCCTGTTGTCTCGCCGCAAAAAGAGAGCACAACACACGTCTCACCATAAGAAAGTTGACGATGAAAAACACGAATCATATCCATCTTCCATTTCGCACATTTTTTGTTGTCCGTAATTTCTCTTTTTCCGTTGATGTCTGTCATCGGAATAATAGTTTTGGATATTTTACCATAGCTTATTCGGCGTCTGAAAATCTCAGGTTTGGACGTTGAAAAGTTCAGGTTAGGATTTTGAAAAGCGCAGACCTGTTTGTTGACTATAACCTAACCTAAGAATTTCAAAAAAGACATCTAAGTTTTATTTATATCTTGTGTACAGATTATCAGTTAGTTAACATGTTTGTTACAAAAAATAGGCATAGGAAATTTCGTCATGCTCCAAATTGTTCATTATTCCCCCTGTTGTTTGTGTGAGAAAGGTTTAGACTTTGCAGGTAGTTAGTCGTCCCTCATAAAGCTCCCTTTCCCGTTCATGCATCCGCATAGCGAAAATTTGCAAAACACAATGACTGATTGTCAAGCCTATTTTGGTTCAAAATACCCAA
>CALCEL010000091.1 GCA_937900485.1 uncultured Prevotellaceae bacterium | reverse complement strand
GCTAAGACTCTATGCACTACACGACTGCCGTATCACTCGAAATGTCGGATGAACCCAATTAAATCTTTTTTTATGAAAAAACGTGAAAAATATGTTGCTCCTTCCGTTTCGGAGCGTGCGTCTCGTATACGAGTTTCTATCTTAGCTGGTAGTTTTACGCATATTCAAGGTAATGATCTTCCGAAGTCATCAACGGGAGATACCAGAGAGAGAGTAAGTGTCGGCTTTGACTAAGTCGATGAGGGTTAACCGTTAAAAAAAATGACGTGTATGAAAAAGTATTTATATTCTCTGTTCGCTTTGGCGGCAGTGCTTAGCTCTTGTACGTCTGACGTCGAAGAGGCGGTAAGTGAGAAGAGCGTCAATAGTTCTACTAAGTATGCGTTGACATTAGAACCGTTTGTTTATGAGGGGACTACTCGTATTAACTTAACAGACGCTGAAAGTTCTATTGTGTTTGGATGGAGTTTTAATGAGGTATTCGGCGTGTTCCCGCTTAACCCGGCTAATTCTCAGGCGAGATGGGAATTAACTAAGTCTAATGACTGTGCGGATGATGACCACTACGCCTTGTTTAATGGTGAGGGATGGGGTTTGACTGAGGGTGTTGAGTACGCGGCTTATCACCCGTATAATGGTAATGCTCCTTCTAGCACACCATATACTGCTGTGCCTGTCTCATTGCCAACGACACAGGTCGGCACGTTGGATGCTATAGGTGGCTCTTATGACTATATCTACGCTACAGGCACCTATAACGGAAATGAAGGAAGTTGCCCTGGCGCAGGAAATGTTATCTTCAATTTTAATCATGCGATAGCCATTGTTAAGATTGTGATGCCTGGTCAGTCAGGAACTGTCAGTGATGTCACGTTAAGTTCTTCACAAAACTTCTACGTTTCGTCTGGTACATTGAATGCCGGCACCGGTGAGGTCACAGCTGGTTCATCAGCTTCAAGCGTGTCTTTGTCATCTTCAACATCTGCTGAAGATGGTAACCTGGAGTTCTACCTCGCGCTTTTCCCGACAACGATTGAAAACGCAGTGATTAGTTTCAAGGTTGGAGGCGTAGCCCATTCATATAGCAGAACTCTTAACACTAAGGAGTTTAAGAAGGGATATGCTTATGTCTGGAATCTCAGTAAATGGAGCTTCGAATAGTAATTCAGTTTTTATTTCATTCTTTTATGCGGCGGCCCGTTCGGGTTGCCGTATTTTTGTTTGTGCCGGAACATCAGTGAAGGCGTTTCGTCTGTCCGAAGCTCTCAAGCGGCGCTCGTATTGCGGCGCTTGTCAGTCAGCTTGTCTCCATTCGTAAGTGATGAATGGTAAATACGGATTTCATGTGACATCACTCCGAAGATGCGCTGAAAAGAAGAGACCGCAACTATGAGCTGTCATGATTGCGGTCTCGTTTGCTTGTCGTGAAGTCGAAAAAAGTCCTTCGGCGTCACTTGTACAGATATCTCTTGATACTTTGTTTCGGAGTCTTCTCGAATCCTCCCTCAACAATCTCTATGTCAATGATGTTGGCGAACTTCGGCAGGCGCTTGTTCATCTCATTGCGATAGGCGCTGAGCTGATCTTTCAGCTCGTCCATGGTCATGCCCTTGTCCTTGAGAGTCTTGTCGGATATGGCTGCCAGAGCCACCAACTTGTCCTCTCTCTGCACAACGATACACTCGTCGAAGTATCCGAACGTGTTGATGGTGTCCTCAATCTCCTCCGGGTAGATGTTCTGGCCGTTGGCGCTGAGTATCATGTTTTTCTTGCGTCCGTTGATGAAGATGTTGCCGTCCTTGTCCATTGTGCCCAGGTCGCCGGTGTGTAGCCAGCCGTCCTTGTCGATGGCGCGCGCCGTCTCCTCCTCGTTCTTGAAGTATCCGAGCATCACGTTGGCTCCTCTAGCCAGGATTTCTCCAGGCACGTGAGCTGGGTCGTCGCTGAGTATTTTTATCTCCATCCTCGGTGCTGGCTTACCGCATGAGAACTTGACGAACTTCTTCCAATCCTCATAGGCGAGTATCGGTCCGCACTCTGTCATTCCGTATCCCACGGTGTATCTGAATCCTATCTTGTTGAGGAAGTCCTCCACCTCCTTGTTGAACGCCGCTCCTCCGATAATGCACTCGTAGAAGTTGCCGCCGAAAGCTTTTGTGAGTATGTGACACACGCGTTTGTACACGAGCTGCTTGACGAGTGGTATCTTTACGAGTGTGCTGAGCATCGGCTTGCGTAGAATCGGGAAGATACGTCCCGTGACAATCTTCTCTATGATGAGAGGCACGGAGATGACTATCACCGGCTTGATGTCGTTGAAGGCTTTGATGACCACGTGCGGACTCGGTATCTTGGTGAGGAAGTGTACGTGACAGCCCGTGCAGAACTCGTAAATGAAGTCGAAGGCGAAGCTGTACATGTGAGCCATAGGCAGTATGGCCATCGTCTTGCTCTTGCATCCTATGCCGATCACCTCATCAGCGAACATCGTGTTGGAGAGTAATGAGCGGTATGGCAGCATGACACCCTTGGAACGTCCTGTGGAGCCTGACGTGTAGCTTATCACAGCCAACTCCTCGGGCTCGTCACGTCTGTATGTCAGCATGTCCTTGTCCACACTGACCTTTGACATGGCGGCGTAGAGCGCTTCGTACTGCCCGTCCTCACCGAAGAAGGTCCATGTCTTGGTGTTGAGTGTGAGAGGGAATCCGTATGCGTCCTTGCTGGCAATGAGCAGCTTGGCGTCGGAGTGTGCCACGATGTTCTGTGTCTGCTCCACGCTGAAATCCGACAGGATAGGCACAGCCACGGCACCATATGTCACGATGGACAGAAATGCCACAGCCCAGTGTGTGCTGTTCTTGTCGCACAACGCAATTTTGTCGCCTTTCTGTATGCCCAGCGATTCGTACATCATGTGTAGGGCGGCTATGTCCCTCGCCACGTCACCGTACGTGTAGTTAGTGTCAGTGCCGTAGTCAGTGTAAGCCATGAAATCCCAATGTCTCTTGACAGAGCTTTCCACCAGTGCGATAAGCGAGTTTTCTTTATCTGATAATGTTCCTTTTCTTTTCATTTCACCCTTTAAATAGTGACAGTGTGTGAATTACACATTTTTACTTAATTTGTGCAAAGGTAACGTATGTAATTTTTTTTTCCAAAAAATTCCTTAAAAAATGTTGTTTGTGTCTTTTTGTTGAAAAAATATCATAAATTTGCATCTGGCGGATTGTCGACATGCCTGTCGGGCTCCGACGCCGTTTTTTCGGTTTAATAAGGTGAAAACATATCGTTAAGATGAATGTAGGTGATAAAGTCAGGTTCCTCAATGACGTGGGGGGCGGCGTGGTGCGAGGCTTCAAGGCCGGAGGCATCGCTTTGGTGGAGGATGAGGATGGGTTTGAGATACCTTGTCTTCAGGATGACTTGGTGGTGATTGACACCAATGAGTATAATTTTGAGAAGCCGGCGGCAGAGAAGGTGAGCCGACCCGTTGATGGACGTGAGTATCTCGTGACGAAGGATAAGCGTGAGCGTGACGATGAACAGGATGAGAACCTCGAGGCAAGGGTGGTGAGGCTGGAGATGGCTCTTCATAAGCTGGAGGCGAGACTGGAAAGACTGGAGAATGAGAAGGCGGCGAGGGAAAAGGATAAGGTCGAGGCGAGACAGCAACGGGCTAAGCAGAAGAATGAGGTGCTGGAGGTGGACCTGCACGCACACGAGATACTGGAGACAACTAAAGGCATGAGCGCCGGCGACATCAAGGAGTATCAGGTGGGTGTTTTCCGACGTGTCATGGATGAGCATATCAGGGAGAAGGGACGACGCATCGTGTTTATCCACGGCAAAGGCGACGGTGTGTTGCGTAAGGCGGTGATTGATACGCTTAAGGATAAATACAAGAGTTGTGAGTATCAGGACGCTTCGTTCCAACAGTACGGTTTCGGGGCCACAATGGTGATAATTCACTAATCGGAGGCGACGGAACGGCTTATGATTGACTAACTTTAATCAATAATCAATAGACTACAATGAAAAGAGAAGCATTCAAAATGTATCTCAAACCGGGATGCAAGGAGGAGTATAAGAAACGTCACGCTAATATCTTTCCAGAGCTTAAAGCGCTGCTGACAGAGTCTGGCGTGCGTAACTATAGTATATACCTCGATGAGGACACCAACGTGCTCTATGCTTATCAGGAGCTGGAGGGTGACGGAGGTAGCCAGGACCTGGGTGGCACGGCGATATGCCAGAAATGGTGGGCGTACATGGCCGACATCATGGAGACTAATCCGGATAATAGTCCTGTGAGCATACCGCTGCCGGAGATGTTCCACATGGACTGATGTGCAACTGACCTGTTCTTTTGAGTTTTTTACTGTTTTTATAAATATACATTCCGCCTCTTGCCGTCCGGCTTGTGTGGCGAACCGGACGGGAGCGGATTGTCAACGTCACTGTTTTTGTAAATGACGGAGGTGAATGAATAACTCTACCTTATATTACGTATTATTAATTAAATAAACCTGAGTATGAAAATGAATGTTTTGAGAGTGCTTGCCATAGCACTCATGTCGTTGGCAGTGTCATGTGCCGGCAACGATGAGATTAGTGAGAACAGAACTGTGTCTGAGATGGATGGTTACACCAACCTGGTGTTCAATGTGAGTGGGCTGACGGTTACGCAGCAACCCACACGTGCGGCGTTGAGTGAGGCGTTCACTATGCTGGAACTGGTGCTCTACAAGGTGGGCGACGACGGCTCGTACACTAAATATATGGAGGTGGACCAGAACAGTGCCAGCGCCACTTTTGGTGTCGTCTCTCTCGAGAACGTAAAGTATGGAAACTATCGTCTTGTGGTGCTGGGGCACAGCGACACGGCGCACCCTGACCTTGAGGATCCTACCGACGTGGCGTTCTCCGGATTCCCTAACGCTTACATCCACAGCTCTGACATAGTGGTGGGAAAGAACACGACGACCATCGACGTGCCGATGGCACATGCCGTGGCGAGGGTGCGTTTCGCATTGACTGGTCATATACCTGATGAGGCGCAGAAACTGCAGCTGACGTTCGAGGGCGTGAGCAATAACCTTAACGCTGTCACCGGCTTTGCTTCCACTTCTGTGGAGAGGGTGGTGGCATTGGACATCACGGATAAACATAGGTCGGCTAATGCCATTAACATCAGTGCATTCACTTTCCTGCCTGCTGACGAGCTGTCTGCTGAGGTGTCGAATGTCAGTGTGAAACTTTCTGGACTTGACGCCTTGAATAATGTCATAGAAAGCAAGGAGTACCATAACGTGCCTCTGAAAAAGGGATATTCCACTGTATTCTCCGGTGTGTTCTTTGATTATGGGTCCACGGGTTTTAACATAACTGTCGACGCAACGTGGGACGTGTTTGCCAATGTGGAGTTCTGACAGAGCAGTGACAACATAATCATGTCGTTCTCATAAGGGAAAATAACTGATGGTGGCAAAATAATGCTGAAAAAATTTGCCGTTTGACTTTTTTGCAGTAATTTTGCCGCCCGTTAGGTGTATGGTGTCGACACTTCTGTCACGACACCATCCGTAATGACAAAGTTTTATTATTATTAACAATTTCATTAAAAGAGAATTAGAATGATTATTGTACCTGTAAAGGAAGGTGAGAACATTGAGAAGGCTCTCAAGAAGTTCAAGAGAAAGTCTGAAAAGACTGGCGTGATTAAGGAAGTAAGAAACCGCAAGCAGTTTAACAAGCCATCTGTTGTTAAGCGTATCAAGATGCAGCACGCCATCTACGTTAACCAGCTCCACCTTAACGAGGACTAATCGTCCGTGGGGGAATAATAAAAAGTCAAAAACAGCCGAAAAGATTTGGTCGTTTAACGGAAATGTCCTAACTTAGTGAAAAAATAAAAAAGGATGTTTTTTGTATGACGAACGGGGTTGAGTGGACCGATGCTTTTCTCGAATATCTGAGGTCGGAGAGAAATTACTCCGGTAGAACAATCGAAAGCTATGCCTCCGATTTGAAGGACTTCAGCGAGTTTCTTGAAAGCGCGGGACGAGAGGTGAATTTTACAGAGGTCAGCTCCATGGATGTACGAGAGTGGGTTGTCTATCTTATGGATGAGAAACAATACGCCGTGGCGAATGTCAACCGTAAGCTGAGCGCACTGCGGTCTTTCTACCGTTACCTTAGGATGATGGGGTGGGTAAGCGTCAATCCTTTGTCTAAAATCACCGGACCTAAGAAGGCTAAACGTCTGCCGACTTTCGTGAGAGAGAAGGATATGGACAGACTTCTTGAGGTCACTGAGGGCGATGACTCCTATAAGGGGGTGCTAGCCAGGCTGGTCATAATGATGTTCTATGAGACGGGTATCCGACGCGCTGAGCTTTTGTCACTTGACGATGGCCGCGTGGATTTGTCGATGAGACAGATTAAGGTGCTCGGAAAGAGGAACAAGGAACGCATCATTCCTTTCGGCGATGAACTGGACAATGAGATCCGTAAGTATCTGGTCCTGCGTCGTGAGGTTGTGGGCGGTCATCCTGACACTTTTTTCGTCAATGAGCACGGCAGACCTCTTAATGAGGTGTCCGTGACAAAGATAGTAAAAGACGGTCTTTCACTTGTGACCACACAAAAGAAACGCTCTCCTCATGTACTCAGGCATTCCTTCGCGACGGCTATGCTGAATAACGAGGCTGACCTGGGGTCAATACAAAAGCTTTTGGGGCATCAGAGCCTAGCTACTACGGAGGTGTACACACACTTGTCGTTCGAGGAACTTAAGAATGCTTACAAAAACGCACATCCTCGCACTTGAGGTGTTTTTATGAACCTTTTAATAAATGGGTAACTATGGATATTAACGTTAAGACAATTCATTTTGAGGCAACAGAAAAGTTGCAGGAGTTCATCCAGAAGAAAGTGAGTAAACTGGATAAGTTTTGTGACAATATAAGAAAGGTAGAGGTGTCATTAAAGGTCGTGAAGCCAGCGACATCACACAATAAACAGGCAGGTATTACTGTCTCTTTGGCTGGTGATGAATTGTACGCTGAGAAGATTTGCGACACATTCGAGGAAGCTATTGATGACTCTCTCGCTGCTTTGGAAAAGCAGTTGGAGAAATACAAGGAAAAACAGGGCAAAATCTAAAAAAAAGCCTGTAAAAATTTTGCATTTGGAAAATAATGCCTAAATTTGCAGCCGTTTCGTACGAGTTGCTTGTACGGAACGGCTTTTTTTGCCTCTTTAGCTCAGTTGGCCAGAGCACGTGATTTGTAATCTCGGGGTCGT
>CALCEL010000090.1 GCA_937900485.1 uncultured Prevotellaceae bacterium | reverse complement strand
CTTTACACGTCTGACGACGCCACGACATGGAGCAAAGTGTCAGAGAAGAGACTGGAGAGACTGCTCGCCGCTGACGACAAATTCATCTACGCCTACGACGGCAATAGCATCATCGGCTCTAAGGACCTTGAGGAATGGACAGTATGCGGCGATAAGGACCTTGAGTACCTGCCGACAAGCAGACAGAATAGTTTCTTCTTCTCGTCAAGAACTAACTCCGACATCACGATGACTGTCATGGTGGGAATAAACGATTACGACAAAAACCACTCTATGTCATGGTACAAGGTGACATCAGCTAACGACGACGACAACCAGGATTGGGGATACATGAAACCAACAGCCGACAACGCACACTCCTTCCCTTATCTCGACAAGCTCAGCGTCGTGATGTATAAGAATGTTTTGTACGCAATAGGACAGAAGGATGGACTGTACGACTATCTGTACAGGTCTACAGATAACGGTATAGCATGGTGGCCGCTGGAATCTAAATATCTGCTGCCGGAAAGAATCAATGAATGTGTCGGCACTGCCAACACCGTGATCATCAACGACCAGATATGGATTATCAGAGGACGATATCTCTGGAAAGGCGCGATACGTTGACATCTGAACGACGACACACCGAACAGGGACAAATGAGAAGACTGAAGAAAAGACCCAACACAACATAACTGATATGACACGAACCACACAGTCAAAAAGACTGATGACCAGCCTCTGCATGGCTATGACGAGCTTGCTCGGCTCATACGCTGACGCACAGGAACTGGAGTATAAGTATGAGATAGGTGGTATGTTGGGAACAAGCTTCTACCTCGGCGACACTAACACCAATTCTCTGTACAAGAACAACGGACTGGCCGGAGGAGCAATGATGAGATATAACATCAACCCGAGAATGTCTCTGAAATTCAACTTGACTGCCAATAAGATATCTGGAGGCACAGAGGGTGCGTCAACCTACATACCGACAAGTGACGGCGAGAAGATTGACTTCAATAATGTGGTGTACGACCTCGGATGCCAATACGAGATCAGCTTCTGGGGATACGGAATGGGAAAAGGATACAAGGGTACGAGAAGACTCGCGCCTTACATTCACCTCGGGCTCGGTTTCAGCTGCGCCGACAACGTGGCGATGAACATACCTGTCGGAATAGGAGTGAAGTATAAGGTGGCGGAACGTGTGAACATCGGACTTGACTGGGCTATGCACTTCTCGCTCACGGATAAGCTGGACGGCATCGAGGACCCTTACGCCATAAAAAGCGGATTCCTCAAAAACAAGGACACGTATTGCGCAACGATGTTCTACGTCAGCTACGATATATGCCCTAAACTGCGCAAATGTAATAACGACATCTGAGATATAACTAATATACTTGTGACTAAGTGATGAGGATGGATGAGGAGACTGATGACATCACAAGAGCAAACAACGAATTAAACTCATATTAAATATGTATAAGGACAAAGTGGATATGAGCCGCATACCACAGCACGTGGCCATCATAATGGACGGTAACGGACGATGGGCTAAAGAACGAGGAATGGAACGTTCCATGGGACATCAGGCCGGAGCTGAGACCGTACATAGCATAATGGCTGAAGCTGTGAGACTCGGAATAAAGTATCTCACGCTATACACTTTCTCCACTGAGAACTGGAACAGACCTGAGGCAGAGGTGTCTGCACTGATGGCTCTGCTGCTCAAACATCTTGAGGAGGAGCTGTTCATGAAGCAGAACGTACGATTCAGAATAATCGGACAAATGGAACGTCTGCCGGAGAATGTACGCAAGGCGTGTGAGTCACTCATGGAGAAGACAAAGAACAACGACGCGTCATGCATGGTGCTGGCACTGAGCTACTCTTCTAAATGGGAACTGACTGACGCCGTCAAGAAAATAGCGGGCAAGGTACAAGACGGACTCATCGATGTCGATAAAATTGATGAGAACACCATCGATGAACACCTCGCCACTTCATTCATGCCAGACCCTGAGCTGCTCATACGCACCGGTGGTGAGGTGAGACTGAGTAACTACCTCCTGTGGCAGTGCGCTTACTCCGAACTGTATTTCACCGACGAATACTGGCCAGACTTCAACGAGGAGTCCCTGTGCAAAGCCATTGTGGACTACCAGGGACGACAGAGACGATTCGGCAAGACAGGCGAACAGGTTGAGAACAACAAGTGAGCCACTTACATAAAATGACAATAATAGAGGTCATAGACACAACAAGAAAAAACATACAATTCAAGTAGATGAGGATAATACGATATTTCTTTCTATCACTTATGATGGCTTACGCCGGCAACGCCGTTATGGCGCAGTCTGCGGACAAACCATCCATCGTGTATGGACAGACCCGCAAACTCGAGATAGGCGGAATAAAGGTTGAGGGCGTACAGAATTACGACGACTATATCTTGATTGGAATCTCCGGACTGACAGTCGGAGAACAGATATCAATACCAGGTGACGAGATCACAGACGCCATCAAACGATACTGGAAACACGGATTGTTCTCATCAGTCAGCATCGAGGCAGACAGCATCGCCGACGACAAGGTGTGGCTGAAAATCATACTCTCAATGAGACCTCGAGTGTCTCAAATCAACATCAACGGAGTAAAGAAGACTGAACGCGAAGACTTGGACGAGAAGATGGGTATCATCAAAGGTAACCAAATCACGCCTAACATGATTGACAAAGCCAAGATTGTCATTAAGAATTATTTCGACGAGAAAGGATATAAGAACGCAGAGGTCGACATCGTACAACGAGATGACACGACAAAAACGGACCAGCTGATAGTGGATGTCAACATCGACAAGAAGGAAAAGGTCAAGGTACGTAAGATTTACATCACCGGTAACGAGAATATACCAAGAAAAAAGTTTGACGGTAACTTCTTCTCAGGAGGATTGCTGAAGAAAACCAACGAGAAGGGATTCAAGAGCTTCTTCAAGTCAAAGAAATTCATACAGGAAAAGTATGAGGAGGACAAGGAACGCGTGATAGAAAAATATAACGAGCTCGGATTCCGTGACGCCAACATATACGCCGACAGCGTCGTCGACGCCGGAGACAATCTCGTCGATGTCTATCTGCATATCGACGAGGGTAATAAGTACTACGTACGTAACATCTCCTGGGTGGGTAACACGGTCTTCAACACGGACGTACTTGCCGACAAGGTGCTGAGGATGAAGAAAGGCGACGTGTACAACATGAAAAATATCGACGCCAGACTGAAATCCGATGACGACGCCGTGTCAAACCTCTACTATAACGAGGGATATGTGTTCAACAGAGTGTCTCCTACTGAGGTTGACGTGGACGGCGACTCTATCGACCTCGAGATAAGAATCACCGAGGGACCACAGGCTTCCATCAACAAGATAAAGATTTATGGTAACACAAGGGTCTACGAAGAGGTCATCAGACGTGAGCTGAAACTCAAGCCTGGAGACTTGTTCAGCATGGACGCCTTCAAGATGACATATCAGGAGATCGGCCAGATGGGACACTTCGACCCGGAGCAGATCGACTTCAGACCGGTGCCTGACCAGACAAACGGTACCGTCGACCTCAACCTCGGTCTCGTTCCTAAGGCCAGCGACCAGATCGAGTTCTCACTCGGTTGGGGACAGACCGGTGTAATAGGAAAAATCGGTCTGAAGTTCACAAACTTCTCAATGCGCAACCTGTTCGGAAAGAATAAGGTGAGGCGTGGAATCCTGCCACAAGGCGACGGACAGGAGTTCAGTATCAGCGGCTCGACAAACGGCTCATACTACCAGTCATACAGCGTGTCATTCTACGACCCATGGTTCGGAAGGAAACGACCTAACTCACTCTCTGTGTCTGCCTTCTTCTCAAGACAGACGGACATCAGTAGCTCATACTACAACAGCAGTTACTACAATAGCTACTACTCCATGCTCTACGGATATGGAAACTACAACAACAGCTATTACAATAACTACTCGTCATACTACGACCCGGATAAGTACATACAATTGTTCGGATTGTCTATTGGATGGGGAAAGCGTCTTAACTGGCCAGACAACAACTTCAGTTTCATGGCCTCACTGGCATACACACGTTACATGCTCAAAGACTGGGACTACTTCCTCATCACAGACGGTAACTGTAACAACATCAACCTGACACTCCAGTTGTCACGTAACAACATCGACAACCAGGTGTTCCCGAGAAGAGGATCGACAATCAATGCGTCTGTGTCACTCACACCACCTTACTCTCTCTTCGACGGAGTGGACTACGCTAATCTGGCCACGAGCTCTTCTGACGCCAGCTACATGAGTGACATGCAAAAGAAATACAGATGGATTGAATACCATAAGTGGAAATTCAACTCTAAGTTCTACACTCCGCTCTCAGGAGGACAGAAATGCTTCGTACTGATGACACGTTTCGACATGGGATTCCTCGGCCACTACAACAGTAACAAGAAGTCACCGTTTGAGACATTCTACGTTGGAGGAGACGGTATGTCAGGTTACTCAACGAGCTATTACCAAGAGACAATCGGTCTTAGAGGATATGACAACGGAGCACTCACTCCTTACGGTTATGAGGGTTATGCCTACTCACGTATGACACTGGAGCTCAGATATCCGCTCATGCTCAACAACTCAACGAACATCTATGCCTTGGCATTTATGGAGGGAGGTAACGCATGGACAGACATCAAGAAGTTTAACATCTTCGACATGAAACGCTCCGCCGGAGTGGGTGTGAGAATCTTCTTGCCAATGGTCGGTCTGATGGGTATAGACTGGGCGTACGGATTTGATAAGATATACGGCTCAACGACATACGGAGGAAGTCAGTTCCACTTCATCCTTGGACAAGAGTTCTGATATTCCTAATCTGAATAGGGATTTCACCTTGTTAAATATATCTTTTCCCTATGCGACTAGTTCAAACAACGATATCTTTGCATCGCACTAAAAATAATAGACTATGAGAAAAATTGTATTGACACTTATAGTGATGCTGGCAGCAATGACTGCCGACGCACAGAAGTTCGCGCTCGTGGACATGGAATATATACTCAAGAACATACCTGCCTACGAGAGAGCAAACGAACAGCTCAACCAAGTATCCAAGAAATGGGAGGGAGAGGTCAACTCACTGCTCACCGAGGTTGAGACAATGTATAAGAAATACCAGTCCGAGTCCGTCTTCCTGTCAGACGCTCAGAAGACGAAAGCTGAGGAGGCTATAATGGCAAAAGAGAAACAGGCCAGCGAGCTGAAGAAGAAGTATTTCGGCAGCGAAGGTGAGCTGTTCAAGAAACGTCAGAGCCTGATGTCACCTATCAACGATGAGATCTACAGCGCCGTAAAAGCCATATCAGACCAAAAAGGCTACCAGCTGATATTGGACCGCGCGTCAGGAGGCAGTATCATTTACGCCTCGCCAAAGATTGACATCAGCGATGAGGTACTAATGAAACTCGGATACAAATATTGATTATAGGTAAAGAATCAGAACCAATAACAGACACTACATAAAGTATATTAACTAAAAATAATAAGAATAGAAATGAAGAAAATTATCATCGCGGCTCTCATGGCTCTTCCTGTGAGTGTGTTCGCACAGAAATTCGCACATGTCAACTCAGCAACAATCATCCAGTCAATGCCGGAGTATACGGCAGCGCAGACAGAGATGCAGAATCTCACAAAGACTTATGAGGACGAGCTTAAGCGTATGCAGGACGAGTTCAAAACAAAACTCGATGATTACGAGAAGAATCAGGCCACACTCCCTGACGCCGTCAAGCAGCGTAGAGAGTCTGAGCTTCAGGATCTCCAGCAGCGCATGCAGCAGTACTACCAGACTTCTCAAGAGGAGCTTCAGAAGGCACAGCAGACAAAGATGCAGGCCATAACAACTAAGGTCACAGAAGCTATCAAGGAAATCGGTGTAGCTGGCGGATATGTCTATGTCATGGACGTGACATCAGGTATACCATTCATCAGCGAGACTCTCAGCACAGACGTGACGACACAGGTTAAGGCTAAGCTCGGCATCAAGTAATATTAGAACGGAACACATAAAACCAGAAATATGAAAAGAACCATAGTATCAGCGACACTGATAGCTCTTACAACTATGGTATCAGCGCAAGAGGTAGTGGAAGATAACGCTTCCACTACCTCTTCGAGTGCTGAAACCGTTGGGAAAATCATATACAAGACTCAGCATTTCGGATTTCTCAGCTATGAGGAGGCACTGAAGTCAATGCCTGAGTACACAACAGTCAGAAACACCATCAACGAGCTCAGAGAGACATACGACAAAGAGATGGAGCGCGCTGAGCAGGAGTTCAACAAGAAATACTCAGAGTATATTGACGGACAGGGCAGTTTCCCCGAGAACATCATGTTCAAGAGACAGAAGGAGCTTCAGCAGCTGATGAACCAAAGCATCGAGTTCAAGAACGAGGCAAAGAAAGCCCTCAAGGAAGCGGAGACAGAAGCCATGAAGCCTCTATACGAGCAGCTCAACAACGTCATACGCAACATAGGTGAGGAGTATAAATTCTCATACATCCTGAACACAGACTGTAACGCTTACCCATACATCAACACGTCAATAGGTGAGGGACAGGACATCAGTGACATAGTCAAAAACGCTCTGAACAAATAAACGACATGGGACCAATAGGCATATTCGACTCAGGATTCGGAGGACTGACCATACTCGACGGCATAAGAAAACGTATGCCGCAGTATGATTATGTTTATCTGGGCGATAACGCCAGGGCTCCTTACGGAACACGCTCGTTCGACGTCGTGTATGAGTTCACACTGCAGGCTGTCAAGAAACTGTTCGAGATAGGCTGTCCACTCGTGATACTTGGATGCAACACAGCTTCGGCTAAGGCTCTGCGAACGATACAACAGAGCTACCTGCCCGCAAACGCCCCGGACAACAGGGTGCTGGGAGTCATCAGACCAACCGCCGAGGTCGTGGGCAAGCTGTCCGTGACACGACACGTGGGGGTTCTCGCCACAGAAGGCACCATACGCTCCGACTCATACAAGATGGAGATAGAGAAGCTCCATCCTGGTATGACGGTAGTGGGACAAGCATGTCCCATGTGGGTGCCACTCGTCGAGAATAACGAGTATGACAAGCCGGGGGCTGACTACTTCGTGAAAGACGGAATAGACAAGCTGCTCGCACAGGACAGTCTCGTCGACACCATAATATTAGGATGCACACACTATCCTTTATTACTCGACAAGATACGCCTCTATTGTCCTGAGAATATCCAGTTGGTACCTCAAGGCAAATATATAGCGGAAAGCCTCGAGGACTATCTCTCAAGGCATACAGACATGGACATGAGGCTGAGCAAGGGGGGCACATGCAAATATTACACTACAGAGTCGACAGACAAATTCACTGAGTCAGCAAGTATCTTCCTGCACGACAAAGTAGAGTCAGAGAGAATAACACTATGAGACGCTCACTGGTTGAAATAATAACACAAGCATGGAAGGAAACAGCAGACTTCTTCCTTCCGCGCCACTGCTTGTGCTGCGGCGACAGACTGTCGACACAGGAGAACCACATCTGCCTCTCATGCCTCTGCTCCCTACCGAGGACAAACTACCATCACGCCGAACACAGCCCTATGGAACAGATATTCTGGGGTAGATTTCCCATCGAGAAAGCTGTCAGTTTCTTCTTCTATGACTCAGATAACGTGAGGAGACTGATATGGGCGCTCAAATACAATGCGGCGCCGTACATGGGAGAATATCTCGGCAGAGTATACGCGAGAGAGATTCTTGAATCAGGCTTTTTCGACGGCATCGACCTTATCGTTCCGGTACCGCTCTCATGGAAGAGGAAACTGAAAAGAGGATATAACCAATGCGAATACATAGCGAAGGGAATAAGTAAGGAGACTGGCATACCCATAGCGAGGAACGCGGTGACACGAACCACGAACAACGTCACACAAACACACCTGACTCAAGCTGAGAGACAAGACAATGTGAAGAACATCTTCCACGTGAAAGACACACAAATAATACGAGGAAAACACTTGCTAATCATAGACGACGTACTTACCACAGGCGCTACGGTGTCATCACTCGCGGAGACTATAGCGGCAGCAGACGTACAGATACGCATATCCGTACTGACACTATCCATAGCAGGACAGAACAAAGGCATGCCGTACACAGACACAGGTCACCTGCCCGACCAGGTGGTATAACCTTTCTTGATACGCCAACACCTCTGCCAGATAGTGAAATAAAGGCTCCAGAACACCTCACTCGGGCAAAAAGTCAAGAACTTCATCAGACGCTTCTGCCGTCTCACGAAACGGTCGATACGTCCCTCGTCATCGCCGAACACAGACCTTGAGTCATACAGGCCGAAATTACCGGCACGCATTATCTCTTCCAAAAGAAAAACACCATCTTTCTCGTTCGGCTCACACAACATACACTTTCTGTCGAGATCACAGACAACACTCAAGACATACATCAGGGCGGCGGTAAAGTCAGACAGCCCGATACGTCTTAACAAGTCAGGCATATCATTATGCTCATTCTGCTTGAGCAGATAATAATAGTCTATAATCTGTCTCAGTCCTATGCCGTCACTGAAGAGATGGCGGTAGATATGAATGAGCTGAAACGTTATGTTGAAGTCATTCGTCGGCACATAGATGAAACCGACGTCACCCGGCAGCTCAATCTTTCTGTTCTCGAACTGACGGTCCACCTCCTTCTCGAACCATTTCTGCAGAACAGCGTTTCTGAAAGGGTTACAAAGCCAAGTGGGCAGGTAATGAGGCTCTATCTCGATGCCTTCACTCTTCGTCAGCACATCGAAGACCGTATGATGGTATAACACCTGAGAGGTAGGACAATACTTCAGCACATACCTCACCACGTCATCACGTCCCTCTCGCGGCGTCTTACCTGGAACCGTCAACCAAAGGTCAATGTCGCCAGGATGACGTCTTCTCGGATTGTCATACATCATAGCGTTGCCCTGTCCCTTGAGAACCAGCACGCGGAATCCGTCTTGCATGAAACGCATCATGACATTCCTCGAGAAATAATTCATCTTGTCGTTTCTCCTCTCCAGTCGCTCCACGTAGGCATACCAGCTCATGAGCAGATGCTTCGACGGACGCTGAGACACATCCAGTTTCTCGATACCGTCAAACAAGACACCGGCGATGGTCTGTTCCTTGGCTTTGACAAAGACATACTCCCAGTCACTGTCAGAAGGCTGACGAGACAGCCTGTCCCTACTTCCTAAAGCCACTTGCAGCAACTCAATCAACAGATTCATAACGTATAATTATTATTGACCTTTATTTACTTTACCTAAAACACCATGCGCGCATACATAAGCCGTGGTCCAAGCAGCCTGAAAGTTAAAACCTCCAGTGACACCGTCTATGTCGAGCACCTCACCAGCGAAGAACAGTCCACTGACACTCTTACACTCCATCGTGTTGGGATTGACAGCGTCAAGAGCCACCCCACCGCAAGTGACGAACTCCTCCTTGAACGTGCCCTTGCCGTCAATCTGATATATATCGTTAGTGAGCAACTCAGTCAGGCGGTTGACATCCTTATTACCCAGCTCGTCCCACCTGCATCTCTTACCCAGCTTCAAGAGCAGGTAATCCCACAGTCTCTGCTGAATATTATAAGGTCTGTAAGAGCTGAGCATCTTGCTACGATTCTCACTGATGACAGAAGACAGATAGTCACGCACATTCTCCGTGTTACGCTCTCCGGTCCAGTTGACCGACAGTCCCGCGCGGTAGTCTCTCTCACTCAGATAACGGGCGGCGTACGATGACAGACGTAGTATTGCCGGTCCACTCACACCCCAATGAGTGATGAGAAGAGGTCCCTCAGACTTGAACTTAGTGCCTGGCACACTCGTCAGCACATTCTCCACCACGAGTCCCATCAAGTGATGGAGACGAGCGTCGTTTATTGAGAAAGTGAACAGACTCGGTATAGGATCGATGATAGACTCACCCAGCATGTCACGGAAGAAAGAGGAAGCACCGTCAGACATGCCTCCAGTCGTCATAATCACGAAGTCAAACTCCTCACCGTCTATCAGAAAAGCGTCAGAACCGCCATGGAAGTCACCCACCTTAGTGACTCTCTCTATACCCCTGACCTTGTGACTGACCTCAATCCTCACTCCACGTGTCTCAGCCTCACGCATAAAACAATCGATGATGACGTGACTGTCCTGCGCTTGCGGAAAGACACAATTGTCATCCTGAGTGACGAGCGGCACACCATGCGACTCAAACCACTCGAAAACGTCACGGGGACCGAAAATCTTAAACAGTCTTTTCAACAGCTTATCACCTCGAGGATAGACCTGACTCAGACTCTTGACTTCAGCAAAGGAATTGGTACAGTTACAACGTCCGCCGCCGGAAATCTCAACCTTAGACAGCACCTTCCTGCCACGCTCAAAAATCTTAACATACATGTCAGGCATCACCGACTTCAACTCAATAGCAGAAAAGAAGCCAGCCGCCCCACCCCCGATTATCGCTGTTCTATAGGACATGAAAGAGAAATTTGATATAAGAATGACACAAAATTATGCAAATAATCCCTAATCTCCATATAGCAGCAAAAAAAGTTGTCCGAAAAAGGATAATTTACTCAAATAAATTTGGAGATAATAAGAAAAGACCTTACCTTTGCATCGCTTTTCAAAACCAAAGCAACCGCTTCAGTAGCTCAGTTGGTTAGAGCACATGACTGTTAATCATGGGGTCGTTGGTTCAAGCCCATCCTGAAGCGCAAGTCAGAGTCCTGCGAATCGATGATTCGCAGGACTCATTTTTTATGTCTGGACAATAACACTCGTCCACAGAGACCACAAGACAAGCACACGGGACACGAGATTTATAAGTAATAGTATCAATATAAAAAAGTCAAATAACTTGTCAGATTCTATAATTAATTGTAAATTTGCACTATTATAGTTGCTCTTTGGCTTGATGGTTGGGAATTGCTTTATAATCGATATTATGTACAACAATTCTTCAAAATCGAAAAACTCGCCATTAGTTGGGAATTGCTTTATAATCGATATTATGTACAACAAGAGCTAAAAAATAAAAAGACAGTATTGTGTTGGGAATTGCTTTATAATCGATATTATGTACAACAGCATCAACAAGATACTGAGAGAGAACAGTGTTGGGAATTGCTTTATAATCGATATTATGTACAACTGTTGATTGATATGTGCTTAAATCCTCTCAGTTGGGAATTGCTTTATAATCGATATTATGTACAACTATCAGACGCAGAGCAGATGTTACTGAAGTGTTGGGAATTGCTTTATAATCGATATTATGTACAACGAATCAGCGAAATGTGTCTGAAAATTTGAAGTTGGGAATTGCTTTATAATCGATATTATGTACAACACAAGCCAATCTCATCTTCATAGAAGAGGAGTTGGGAATTGCTTTATAATCGATATTATGTACAACATGATACATGCATTGCATTGTAAACTAAAGCTTTACATGTATTATTAGAACTAAAAAAAAGCATTCTGAAAAGGGAATCCTTCTGTAAAAGACAGGATTTCCTTTTAGAATAGCTCCAGTTGATAGCCGGGTGAATTAGGAGGCGCAGGTCTCTTGCCGATAAACACCTCAATATCTCCGAACTGCTTGTCAGTGATGCACATAATGCACACATTACCAACCTCAGGAAGAAAGCCTTTAACTCTTTTCATATGAACATTAGCATTCTCCATACTGGCACAGTTTCTCACATATATGGAAAACTGGAACATAGTGAAGCCATCTTTTTGAAGAGATTTTTTGAAGGACATATAAGCCTTTTTCTCTTTCTTTGATGTAGTTGGAAGATCGAAAAACACCATCACCCACATAACACGATATTGACTAAGCCGTTGAATCATACAAATTCCGGATAACTGATTTTTCTCATTTCACCGCGAAAGCATTTTACCAATGAGGCTGTTGTCTGCCCAACAGCGATCATTAATGGACTTTTTCTTTCGTTTATCTTAACGTCAAGTGTTGGGATAACCAACAGCTTTGCCTTTACACTCCTGTCCAGTTCAATATTTCCATCCAATTCATTTACGATATTATACACTAACTCGTCTACAAAAGGCCTGTAAGGCTCCATGATGTCATCAGCCAGACAATAGGCATTATATCGATTGTGGTGATGAATACCCAACGTAGGTAGCAGTCCGCTCACCACCAGCGAACGTGCCACAACTGCCCTTAGTATGGCATAACCATAGTTGAGCAGATTATTTGGGCAATCTCCTTCACGGTTTCTTATAAAATCCGGAAACATAGGAAAGAAATTTTTCCAGTAGTACACTGCAGCCCTCGCTTCCACATTTGTACTGTCGCCACTCTTCACCTCATCACTCCACGTAAGCATACACCTGTTCTCAATTCCGGAACAGCGGGCCAGAGCGATGGCCTGGTTTTCAATCTTTCGCTGAACAGTCTGCTGCCAAAGTTGTTTTTTTAGTGGGACTGACGCATCCAGCTGACTCCTAAACCGTTCATTCTGGATGGTGTTCCCCGCCAACGGCAACAACATGCCCTGAGGCATGCCATTGCAGCTACATGACATGACAGCGACAGAGTAGTCCAGCAGTTTCTCTATCAGCCCGTGTGTGATTGTTATTTGTCGATGATCGAGAACAACGAAACCAATATCCTCAATAGGGATAGTTCGCACAGCACTTTTCCTGATGATTTCAGGCAAATCATCTACCTTTTCCACCTCAGGAAGCCTAACCACCAACTGATCATCCTTCAAACTCAGATAGGCTGGATTACCAAAATACAAAGTCTTTTTAATCATTTTGTTCTTTCAGTATAACTTCGCCCAAAGGATTTATTTCAAAGTCACGATGTTCAATAAGACAGTTTAACTGGTTTGCATTGAAATGTATAGGTTCATCTGCAGAGGCATCGGAATGACGCTTCACATAAACATAAACGCAACCAGTAACATTGAATTTATTAACCACATACAGTCGTTTTGATAGTTCTTCCTGCGACGTAAACTGATTAATCTCATCCGGTGACTCTTTCCAGAAGAGGAGACGTGTACCAACTTTTATGACAGCAGAGAGACGATAAGCAGTCAGTCCTTTCACGGTCATACTTGCATAATATGGTTCGTTCCACAAGATATCTTCTAAGTTTCTAGTTCGATAAGTATTAACCAATTGCGCCGCATCGTATAAGCTTATTAGACGTAGCTCGCGATCAACCTTTCCTTTTTTTATTCCTTCATACATCAGGCAGAGATAATTCGTGCTATTCTGAACATAGACATGCTGTTTATGATTACGATTATCCAGTCGAACCAGTTTCCTGCTGGAATGTTGACTAAAATCTTTAATTGGAAAAGCTTTGTCAAAAGAAAGGAATCCTCGACCTGCTTTTGCCCTGCAACGGACATGTCTAATGGGAGCAAGCGGACGACCATTGCGGTCAACTTTTATTTCATTTCCATTCTTATCGGTGAGCCATATAGGCTGTGCAATAGCTTTGGCAAAACTATCACCCTCCTGCATTCGTAACTGTATCGTATTCTTGATATTGTCACGCAAATGCTGGTCCACAATACTGTCTAAGTCAACCATTTTCTGGAAAGAGTTTATGCTCTGGCGCATCACCATCCACGTCTCATCACCATATCTGTTGGCAGCATAGAACGACTCTTTACTCAAAGTACCTCGCACTCCATCACCTCCGCTATATAATTCAATGCCATCTTTCTTCAATGGGCGTCCATTGCGATACTCTTTTCTATGCGTACTGGAAAACGTGCGGTCATGAGTGATATGATTGACAAGAATCTTACTTGAAATATAGTCATAGAGACCTGTAACAGACCCAATTTCGCAATCGGCGATTTCGTCATTCAGTTCACGCTTCTTTTGAGTACAGTCATGATGTGACATTTCCGCCTCTTCTATTTCATAAAACAATTTCAACATACGCTCACGTTTAGATGCTTCAGGAATAGTTGTGAGAACGGCTGCATCCACAGCATGGTGACAGTGGTTGCTACGATCTTTTTTTTCTTCAATGCTCTGCAGTCCTAATATTTTACGATATTTGGCTGTAGCAGACCCCTTCTGCACATCCACATTCTTGAAAACACTCTTAAGATAGAGCGTAGCATAACGGGTGATAATGCCCGTGTCGACGAGTTGACTATTACGAAAACCAGGCTTCACCTCAGTAATATTGAACCTGTCCAGTTTGTTGCGCCAATAGTCCAGTTCCATGCGCCACAGATGCATTCTTTGTATGCAGAAATCCTTACGGTCTTTGGTTTGTGACTGCTTAGCTTTATAGCGCCACAATTCAACCTGTCGTTCATAATCCCGCACCTTCTTCTCCCAATATGCCAAACGCGGTTTTATGGCTGTGTACTTGACGCCATCTATAATGGCATCCTTGTCATAGTTGGGTAACTCTGTCGGTATTCTGTTCCCTTTTATGGCAGCATTGTAATGACGCTCACAAATAGTTTTATTAACATCCGAATCGTCAAACGAAATACTCCTCGGAATGGTGTGTTCTACTTGATACAGATTATCGTCGAAGAGGTCTGTGAAGCGGATTGGCTTTCCCGTGTAAATAGAGATACACCCCTGTTCTTTCCACTTCTTATACTTATCCACACACTTTTCAAAACCGGACTTGGAAATCTTGTTCTTGGTGACAATCATGTCATAGTACTCATGTTGTTCAGCCAGTTGCTTTTCATTCAGACCCTCATGGTTCAACGAATAAAACTCGCATCCTATTTGGTCGAAATAATCACGCGCCTTGTCTATGTCTGCCTCTTCCGGTGCTTTATTCTCAAACTGCGGTATGAATTCTTTGAGCAAACTGCTAATGGCTTCATTTTGTTTTCTCCGTTCTTCATTATATCTGTTGATAGCCCACCGCAGATTTGTGTCGTTATTGATGCGGGTCATCTCTACGACAACCCTCGTATCATTTGGGTCTATGATACGTTCCTCTATCATGTAGTTGAGCTTTCGACGCATAATATTGAGTGTGCGCATCACTGTGGGATTGCGGATAGACCCCACATTAGGAGTACCGAGCAGAGGTAATCCGTCCTTGGACATCTCTTTCTTTGCAAACTTATATATGTCAATCTGTGAAGGATGATAAAGCTTTTTTACCCATACACTTTTTTCTACCGAAGGATATTTCTCAGACAACATTTCAACAAGACCGTCAGACAAATTAGGGACTCTGAAATAGTCGCGTTCCCTGTGGCTGAAGAATTGTTGATAAAGATTTTTAACTTCATCCAACAACGTTTTTTGCTCTTCGGTTGCCAATAAATTCCATTCCTTTGCGCCTATTTGTTCAACCGTCATCCTTTCCACATCACGTATATCACTCTCGTCAAGCTGATAATCGTAGTCATGATCCGCAAATCTTCCGTTATTACTGTAACTATGCGACTTGTAGTCAGCAATGAGCCTGTTAGTAACACTTCGAACCATTTTCTGTTTTTCTATTCTCGGCTTCACCACGTTGTCAAATAGAGTTATCAATTCGTCAATCTCTATATCTGACGTATTTATCAAGTCAGGCACTTTTGCCATCATAACAGCATCAGAATAGACGTAGCCTCTTCGGAGCATCCTGTTGATATTGGTGATTGCCTTATGGCTCAGCATCGCATAACCTTGTCGGATATCAGCGTACATAAGCCTGAATTGCTTTGCTTGCTGATCGGTGAATCCGAACATTGTTTTAGCCATTTTTTCAAGTATGACATTATCATTCATTTGGCTATTGGCACAAACATTCCAAATGTCGATAGCATTATAGCACACCTGATGTGACATCTTTCCTTTATTAGAAAGACGCACTTTGGTTCCTGATATTGACACTGTCTGCCAATCGTCGCCAAGCATCATCCTTAATCGGTAGGTTACAGGACAAGCAGGGATAGATTGCCCATCCTTGTAATTTATGTTTCGTCCAGACTCGTCATTATACAATCGCAGCGAAAGTCTATCCTCAATAAATTCCCTGACTTCCTTAAAATAGAAAAGTGCTCTACTTGATTTACCTGCGAAAAGTTTATTGTATAATTCATCTTTTATAGATAGGGGAAGCGTGAGCCACTGTGAATCATCCGAAGGCCTGTACTTTATGTTGTTAATAACTTGGCGAGCACGAAACTCCTCAAAATCCGGGTGGCTTACGAGACAACGCGTCCTGGACGGTTCCAATGTGCATTTTCCAACCAAGCCTTTTTGAGAACGTAGAGGCTTTTTATAAAAAATAGTACCCTCGTCTTTTTTCTCACTCAGCACACGTGTTTTAAAATTATCATATTTAGCACCATGAAGTCCGGACTGGTATTCAAAGATGTATTTGATTTCATCCATGAGTTGTCTTCTTACAGCCTGAAAACCATCCAGATTGCGAATACGTCTTCCTTCTCTCTCCATCAAAGCGTATGCTTGTCCTACTGTATTCAGCCCGTGTTCATTCATATAGGCAGCAAGTCCTTTCGACTTATTTGTCTCCGACTCTTGCATCTCTGCCATCACGTCAACAGATTTCTCTTCATACACGGCTTCAATTTCATTATTTACGGTAACGACTTCTACATCCGCAAGGGATTCACCTTTACTGCTTTTGAATCCACGATGTTGAGCTATATGATAAAGAGCACGCCCAAGCAACTCACGTTCCTCACGTAGATTCAAGTCAAGCTGTCGTTTGGTTAATTCGCTTCTTATTTGGAACGGACTAGAATAGTCTGGTTGACCGTCTCGATTGAAGTCCAAAGCTATCCAGCTGTTGAAATCCTTGTCATCAACAGGATACTCACGCTTCAGTCCAAGGGCTTTGTTATATGTGCTCCATTTCTTTAGACTATCCTCTTTCATGGGACACATACCATACTCTATAAGCAGCGAAAGTGTAGCCCATAACTTTCTGCGATGGGTATCCTTCAAACGTCTACTCTGCCTATGACACGTCCTTTCACTTGCATACGATTCCTGCTGATTAGGACCTCCCTTACCGGCTTTGAAAATGTCAGAGGAGAAATACTCCAACTGATCTTGAAGGTTTTCGTTGCGATAATCATTTCTTATTGCTATACCGATGGAATTTGTTCCTAAATCGATACCAAGAATCTTGCTGCTCATTTTTAATAATTTATTTTGATAAATAAAATAATATAATTAACTTTGCACTAGTAATATCGATGAGAAAGACTTTTCTCAACAAGGCTATAAGCCGAAGATTTCTTAAAACCGCGGACAACCGCGGTTTTTTTTATTCAAAATAATGATTTGTAAACGAAATGCAAAATAGTAACTTTATATTATTCTTAAAATATAAAGTGATAGTATTTCAATTTGTAATTCGGTTTACCTTGATATTACACTCGAACAAACATACTATAATTTTTTAATGTCACTTTCAGTGGCTAAAATGAAATACACACTCAGATTTACAGATTTGTCTACGAAGATGAAAATTTGAAGTTAGCCGGATTAGACAATCTTAATCACAAACAAAATACAACATTGTTAAAAATTTGCAATATCTGTTATATTCGGTAAGAATACAGACATTAACAATCTTTTGATTTTGAACCAACTCATTCAACATTGGATTCGTAAATCATTCTGTCAAGTGCGTACCTATCGTAACAGGCTAAGGATTTCTCACCAGAAACCTCATACAAAAATACTAATTGTAAACATAACAAAAAAATATATTAATACGATTTTACATACATATATAATAATCATGAAAAAAATCAGTTAAACACTGACACGATAAAACTACTGCATATAAAAAACTACCTCAAACAACATTGCTGAAAAAATATTATTACTGAAAACGAGACATTGTGATTTATTACAAAAAAACTTACAAGAAATAAGTATGTAATGTAAATAAATTTCATTCATTTGGGAAGGAACATTAAAATCACTATAAAAAAATAATTAAATACACTCTTACAAATGACATGGTGAGCATGACAAAAAACATAACAATCATTGCTATACATTACCATGTCATCCTTATACGAATGGCAAAAGACAGTTATCAGCACGAAAATGAAATATCATAACAAAAAAGAAAAGTCATTTGAATTATCACCAAAATACACCTACGAACAGTAAAAAAAAGTGTCTATTTTAGGAAAGAATGGCAAAAAAAATATGTTAACTTGATATAAAAAGAGAATAATTAACATTACTCATTGTTGCATTTTAAATACAAGTATTTTATTACATCCCTTATTTTTCAATATGTTACGTTAAAATATTTTGCAACAGCATCTTAAAATATTTTTCATAAAAATGCATTTTGTAAAAAAATATCAAATAATGCTGAATTAGAAAAGCATTTTTGGATGATTAACGCAGTTCGCCCCATAAATAAAGGCATTTGAGCGCAAAACGAGGAAATTTCGCAAAGTGG
>CALCEL010000089.1 GCA_937900485.1 uncultured Prevotellaceae bacterium | reverse complement strand
TCCAGAATATTGGTTGAAAGATACAATTATACAGGATTTAAAAGCTATCACAAATGAAGTGAATTATGACTCTATGGCAAATACTTTTCGTAGTTTGAGTGCTTTTGAAAAAGAGGTGCGAGCAAACAAGACGGATAACTTTGCACCTATCGAAGATACCATTAATCGCATGAAAGCGGTTTTGAATGAGGATAAAAAAACAAAACTGGACGAAGCAATTCTCATGATTATAAGGGATGAAAAAATCAAGCGTTTGGAGAAAGAGATAAATATAGGAAAGACAGAGATATTCTTGCCCAAAGATTGGACTTTGGAATATGAAATTGCTGGGAGCGGTCTTTACAGGCTCCTTGAATTGGCTATAAAGTCTGCTTATATAGAAAAGAATAACCCAGAATCTGAGTTAACAGATGAACGGTTGCTTGAATTGTGGAGCGAAGTAAAGGAAAACTATCCTGATGACCATAAACCTTCAAGAGAAGATTCTTATAAGATATTTGCGCCACTTAATGATGGTACTGTTAGCAAGGCAATTACTGCACAATATTTGGCGGGAATGATTACTGGTCAGTTGCCACCAATAAAAGGGAATGATGACTTAAAAAAGAAGGTAAAAGGCATTATTGAGAACGACGAAAGGCTGGAATATATTAAGAAGGCTATAGAACATGTTACTGCATAATCCTTAATAAATGATTGAAGTATGGCGTTTGCTACAGATGAAGAAATAAAAATGGCTCATGAAGTTTTATTGAAAGGGAAAGATCCTTTTGATGAAACGAGGGTAGATATTATCAAGAATGATAGTAGTTGCTATGTTCAGGCCAGCCCAGGAAGCGGCAAGACGACAGCCTTGCTAGCCAAACTCGTTATTCTTGCAAATAAACTTCCTTTGGCCGATGGTAAAGGTGTATGCGTACTGACTCATACTAATGTTGCCATAGATGAGATAAAAGCGAAGGTTGGACCTAAGGCAGAAGCGCTTTTCAATTATCCTAATTTCTTCGGAACTATACAAACATTTCTGCATAAGTATGTTGCAGCTGCGGCCCTTCATTATTTCTATGGTAGTAAGATTCAGTATGTGGATAATGATATTGCTATGGCTGTGTTGTTGAAAAAGTATGGTAAGTTAGAGTGGAAAAACAAATTGAAGGGTTTTATCTACCGTCAAATTCAATCGAGGGAGCATATTGCAACGGATGATGAAATAAATGCATGGGGAGGCGTGGATGCTATGATTGCGGCTAAGGTCATTAAAAAGAAAGGCTCCAGGTCAAAAAAATATCTGTTTCAATTAAAAGGTTATGATTTTGCAAATATTGCCACAGATATTCAAAAGACAATTCGCTTGAAGAATAAAAGCATCGTAGATAAGGAGGAAAGAGAACTCATACTTAGCACAAAGATAGATTGGTTTAATAATAAAGTTATTATAAATCAACACGTAATAGGCTTTGTTTCAGAATCTCTGACTGTTTTTTCGATTTGTAAGTATATTCTTGACGTTATGGTAATATATGATTAGGTTTCATTTCGATAATCACAAAAAAAGAGGAGAGACAAAATAATGTCCCTCCTCTGCACATATGTATGCAATTATTATAATATAGTTTTAACAGCCTCACGCATACCTTTAGCATGAATAAGATCAAGATACTCTTTCACAAGCTTTGTAAGTCCAGGCACTGTCTCATTGAGATTCTCCTTCCAGATATTCTCAGCAGCGAGTACACCCTCAGCAACTTTCTGAGTGTCATTTGTCTCCCACAGTTTCTTAAGCATATCCATGATTTCCGGAGCGTCATTCGGCTCAATCGGAGCACCATCGGCACGCTTTCCACCTTTGTAGTATGTGATGATGGCAGCGAGTCCGAACACAAGTCCCTTTGGCAACTCACCCTTTCTCTCAAGATACACCTTCACGCCTGGAAGGTCACGTGTCTCATATTTAGGGAAAGAGTTGAGCATGATGCTTGTCACCTGATGATCGACGTATGGGTTGTTGAAACGCTCCAGCACATCTGTGGCGAACTGCTTCAGTTCGTCCATAGGAAGGTTCAGAGTCTGCATGAGTTCGTCGAACTGAACTTTGTGGATATACTTACCTACAACCTCATCGTTGCATGCATCACGTACGATATTGATACCGCTAAGGTAAGCCACTGGAGAGAGCACTGTGTGAGGACCATTGAGAAGGGTCACCTTACGCTCGTGATAAGGTTTCTCAGATGGTGCTATCAAGACGTTAAGTCCTGCTTTCTCTGCCGGGAACTCCTTCTTCAAATCCTCTATGCTCATGTTCTCAGGCTTCTCAATCACCCAAAGATGGAACACCTCACCCTGTACAACGAGGTTGTCGGCATAGCAAACCTTCTCCTGTATTTCCTTGATCTCCTTACGAGGAAATCCCGGAACGATACGGTCCACAAGAGTGGCGCAGACATAACAGTAATTAGTGAACCACTCCTTAAAGGATGCGTAATCTCCGCCGAAGTCATCTTTCCAAAGATCAATATATTTGTATATACAATCTTTCAGGTGATGACCATTGAGGAAGATAAGCTCACAAGGCATTATGATAAGTCCCTTGGACGGGTCGCCGTTAAACGTCTTGAAACGACGGTAAAGAAGCTGAGTGAGTTTTCCAGGGTATGACGAAGCGGGAGCATCAGCGAATTTACAATTGGAGTCAAACGCAATGCCAGCCTCAGTTGTATTACTGATTACAAACCTTATCTCCGGCTGCTCAACCAAAGCCATAAACGCACTGTTCTGAGTATATGGATTGAGGGCGCGGGAGATACAGTCAACACGTGTGAGGGAGTTGACAGCTTCTCCATTCAGACGCCCCTGGAGATTCACATGATACAGACAGTCTTGTCCATTGAGCCAGTCAACCATTCCTTTTTCTATTGGCTGCACGACAACAACGCTGGAGTTGAAGTCTGTCTTCTGGTTCATGTTATAGATAATCCAATCTACAAAACAACGTAAAAAATTTCCCTCACCAAACTGTATCACACGCTCTGGAGCTTGACTTTTCGGCGCGGTTCGTGAATTTAATGCTTTCATCTTATTCTATTTGGTTATTTGAGTTTGTTAACATCTGTTTCGTACAACAAATTTAGACTATTTAGACTTATTATTCAAGAAATGTGGATTAGATTTGGTTTTAATTTGCTAATTTCGCACTACGAATCATTAAAATATACTATTTCCTATGAAAAAATTTATGGATGAGAACTTCCTGCTTCAGTCTGAGACAGCGCAGGAGTTGTATCATGAGCACGCGGTTAAAATGCCAATAATCGACTATCATTGTCACCTTATTCCACAAATGGTTGCGGAAAACAAGAGATTTGACTCTATCACTCAGATATGGTTGGGTGGTGATCATTATAAATGGAGAGCCATGCGCTCTAATGGAGTGGACGAGAGATTTTGCACGGGTAAAGACACCAGTGACTGGGAAAAGTTCGAGAAGTGGGCTGAGACTGTGCCTTACACATTCAGAAACCCGTTATATCACTGGACACACCTCGAGCTTAAAACGGCTTTCGGAATTGAGAAGACTCTGAACCCGGAGAATGCCAGAGAAATCTTCGATGAGTGTAACGACAAAATAAAGAATGACCCTAAATTCACTCCAAGAGGATTGATGGAGTTCTATAATGTCGAGACAGTCTGCACTACTGACGACCCTGTCGACACTTTGGAGTATCACAAGGCTGTGGCTGCGGACAAGACAATGAAGACAAGGATGATTCCTGCATGGAGACCTGACAAGGCTATGGCCGTCGAGAATCCTGCTAACTTCGGTGACTACGTCAACAAGTTGTCTGACGTGTCTGGAGTAAGTATCAGAAACTTCAACGATTACATCGACGCTATTCAACAGCGACATGACTTCTTTGCGGCTAACGGATGTAAACTTTCTGACCACGGCATTGAGGAGTTTTATGCTGAGGATTATACGGACGCGGAGGTTAAGGATATCTTCGACAAGGTGATGAGCGGAAAGAAACTGACCGAGAACGAGGTGCTGAAGTTCAAGTCTGCCATGATGTATATTTTTGCCGTACAGGATTCTGAGGCAGGATGGGCTCAACAGTTCCATTATGGGGCAATCAGAGATAACAACTCTAAGATGTTCGCTAAACTCGGACCTGACACCGGCTTCGACTCTATCGGTGAGTTCAACACGGCTAAAAAATGCTCTAAGTTCTTGGACCGCCTGAACGCCGATGGTAAACTTGCGAAGACTATATTGTACAACCTGAACCCTTGTGCTAACGAGGTTCTCGCCACTATGCTCGGTAATTTCCAGGACGGCTCCGTGCCAGGTAAGATTCAATGGGGCTCAGGATGGTGGTTCTTAGATCAGAAGGACGGAATGACAAAGCAAATGAACGCTCTGTCTTTACTCGGACTCCTCAGCCGATTCGTGGGTATGTTGACAGACTCACGCTCATTCCTCTCCTACCCTCGTCATGAGTACTTCAGACGTATATTGTGTAACCTCATAGCAACCGACATCGAGAATGGTGAGGTGCCTTATACTGGATATGAGCAAAAACGTGTTAAACAGATGATTGAGGATATCTGTTATAACAATGCGAAGAATTACTTTAACTTTTAAAGGTGAATTCCTTATAACATGTCTATAATATGCTTAAATTTTCTTTTTTGTTAGTCACATCTTTTTTAAGTCTGAACTCTGTCGCTCAAGACTCTATACCTGCCGCAGAGACGACTGCCAACAAATCATATTACCCAACGGTGAAACTTCCATCGGGTGATATGGGCTCTGTCGTACAGTCTTATCGTTTTGAGGAGGCTCTGTCGAACTTGAACACATGGATATCACAATTGAAAAGAAAGCGTAAAGACACGTCCAAACTTGACGAACAACTCGAACTTTGTGATAAGTTCATACAGGGATTGAAAGGTACGGACAAGGTTGTTGTCTTTGATAGTATCGTCGTTGACAAGGATAATTTCTTGTCTGCTTATACTCATCTTAAGGAGCTGGGGGCTTTGTCACCATCGGATGACGCTAAGGTGTTTTCATACACCACTGAGCTAGGCAACAAGATGTATACTCCCGTGAATATACTCAACGACGAGGGAAATCCAAGCAGCACGTTCAAGTGCTACTACCTTGAGAACGGAAAGAAGGTGTCGTCTGTGATTCTTGATGGACTGGGAGTGGACGGCGAGGTCAACTACCCTTTCCTGATGTCTGACGGCGTCACTTTCTATTTCTCCGCAATCTCGGACGAGGGCTACGGTAACTATGATCTTTATGTGACTCGATACAACCCCGACGGCGACTGTTTCTACAAGGCGGATAACCTGGGATTTCCTTACAACTCATACGCAAATGACTATATGATGGTGATTGATGAGGAGAATGGCGTCGGATGGTTCGCATCAGACAGATTTCAACCGGAAGGTAAGGTCTGTGTCTATTCTTTCATCTATGAGTCTTCACGTCATCCTTATGACTACGAGAACGACAGTCACTCTGATATTGTCAACGCAGCGTCTCTGAGAACTATCAAGAGCACTTGGACTGACGACAACGAGTTCGACAGGATTCAAGCGAAACAAAGACTCATGCTCAGCAACCTGTCAAAGGATAAAAAGCATATGTCCGAATTCGAGTTTGTTATAAACGAGAATTTTGTATACGAAAAACTTTCTGACTTTCAATCCAGTGAGGCTAAAAAAAAATTCTCTGAATGGCAAATCAAATCAAAAGAATTGTCACAAAACGTAGATATACTTCAAAAAATGCGTGACCAATACGCTACATCTGGCAATGAGGGAAAAGCGCGTCTTACCATGCAAATCCTGTCGCTCGAGGAAAAGGTCGACAACTTAAGGAGACAGGTGAGTCAGATGGAAAAAGAAGTAAGGATACTTGAGAACAAATAAGTATATTCATTTCACACAGACACAAAGGGCTCAGGGACCACAGATGACACGATGAACGTGAATTGTTCACGTCAACGTGCTTATCACCGGTCGGCAGAACATGAAACACACTGAGTTCTTTGTGTCTTTATTTTTATCACATGACAGAGAAAAAAACAATCTGCGCCATATCAACAGCGAGAGGCGGAGCAATAGGTATCATAAGGGTATCTGGAAGTCAATCTATATCAATCACCGACAAAATATTTAAAGGTAAACACTCTTTAAGTGACACTAAACCTTTCACTGTTCGTTTCGGAGACATTGTGGACAAAAACGAACATGGTGAGGTGTATGTCGTCGATGAGGTCCTGATTAGTGTTTTCAGAGCTCCCCACTCTTACACAGGTGAGGACTGCGTGGAGATTTCCTGTCATGGGTCATCTTTCATTCTACAAAAGGTTGTCGACCTGCTCATTTCTAACGGATGTGAAATGGCTAAACCTGGTGAATACACACAACGCGCATTCCTTAACGGTAAGATGGACCTGAGTCAGGCTGAAGCTGTGGCTGACCTCATATCAGCACAAAACGCTGCCATGCACCGTGTCGCTATGGGACAAATGCGAGGAGCTGTAAGTAAAAGACTGGCGGAATTGAGAAAAGAGTTGCTTGAGCTGACTTCTCTTCTGGAACTTGAATTGGACTTCAGCGAAGAGGATGTGGAGTTCGCTGACAGAGAACGAATTAGACTGATAACAGACGAGATAGATGAGGAGATAAGTAGACTCATTGACTCTTTCAACACGGGAAATGCGATAAAAAATGGTATTCCTGTAGCAATCATCGGTGCACCTAACGTGGGAAAGAGCACTTTGCTGAATCAACTGCTGCATGATGACAAGGCTATTGTCTCTGACATTCAGGGCACCACACGTGACATTATTGAAGACACAATTGTACTGAATGGACATATGTTCCGATTCATTGATACTGCCGGAATACGCCACACTTCCGACGTGATTGAGAAAATGGGTATCGACCGTTCACTGAAAGCAGCAAACAAAGCACAGATTATTATTCTTGTCACAGAACCTGGAGTGCCATTCCCGAAAATCGTGATTCGTGATAATCAGAAGGTGATTGAAGTAATAAACAAATCTGAAGAATTCCAAGCTCTGACAGGTCAAGGTATGGATTGGTTAGAGCAAGAACTAATGAAAT
>CALCEL010000088.1 GCA_937900485.1 uncultured Prevotellaceae bacterium | reverse complement strand
TGCACAAGATACGAAATTTTGTAGACATATGCAAATTTTCGAACTATTATTTTGTCGATTGTTAAATAATTAAATAGTTTTCAAGGGACGACTAATTATAAATCGCAGCCCCAAGACGTCTTTACATATAAAACCAGATCTTTTTTGAATGTAAAAACTCGTAGATAAAAGCGAGGCGGGTGCCTGTTTGCCAAGCACCCACCTCTTAATTTACCGATTTTCAGCACTTCCTGCTTATTCCTCGACGGCAGCCTGCGCGACTCTTATGTTTGATATCAGCAATTCATCGGTGTATACATTCGTTTTGTCGTTGTGTGTATTTCTCCTGAGTAGAAAAGAAAAAGAAGAACTGTAGTAAAAATCAATGTCTCTCCAAGCGTGAGCATGGGAGAGACATTGTCAGTGACTTCACGTCACACTTAGATGTAAAAGGAAACCGAAAATATGAAAAAGCATTATGTCTGTAGGCATATTATGCCTATATGTGTTCCATTAGAAAGTTAGCTTCAAAAGTCAATCCGCTGACGACACACACATGATGCGAGTCAGCGGATTGTGTGTAAAATGTATCCTGGTTTGATAACTCTCACCGGAAAACATGAAATCGTGAAAGCCGCCGCTTCCTAATTCTATGACAATAAAAACGACTGTATCACACAGTCAACAAAATAACGTATAACTTTAATAAAAAAATGAAAATTCTCCCTTAAAAGAATCAAACCTTAAATGCGGCTTGTCGGTAAACCTTGCGTGAAAAAGAGAAAAAAATAATATTTATGCAAGTTTTTTGTGTTTCTGCATTTATAGGGAAAAGTGTTCATATGTGGGAGTGACGAGACGCCGAAGATGTGAATTGTCCGCACGATGGTGTCACAATTGAAATAAATGTGATAAATTCGCGTGACGTTCTCTTTTGGACGAACTATGTTGATTATTGAGAAATGATACTGTCAGGTACTGATGAGGAAAAGAATATAATCGAAGCATTCCGACGTGGCGATGCCATGGCGATGGATAGGTTATATACTTGTTACGCAAGATATCTGACAAGTGTGTGCGCCCGATACCTTTCAGACGACGATGACCTGAAGGATGTCCTTCAGGAGTCTTTCATCAAGATATTCTCACAGATAAACACTTTTGAGTACAGAGGACGAGGCTCGCTTAAGGCTTGGGTGAGCAGGATTACTGTCAACGAGTGTCTTATGTTTCTTCGTAACACGAGAAAAGACAGGTTTTGTGTGACTGACACTGACTTGCCCGACTTGCCAGACGAGGAGCCTGACACGGAGGGTCTCGACATGGATACTATGACGAGTCTCATACAACGTCTGCCGGAAGGCTACCGGCTGGTGCTGAACCTTTTCGTGCTGGAAGGCAAGAGCCATAAGGAAATTGGTGAGATTCTCGGCATAAAGCCCGACAGTTCGGCGTCACAATTGCATAGGGCGAAGAATATGTTGGCACAAATGATTAAGAATAAAAAAAAGTGTTGCAATGAGCGATAAGTGGATAAATGACATGCGACGACTGTATGACGGAGAGGAAAAGACTCCGCCTGCAGATCTTCTCGACTCTATCAAGGGCGAGATGTCTAGACGCGGGGTCATGATTGAGCCTGTGCCTGAGCGTCGCTTTTTTGTCCCTTCATATCTTAAACGCGCTGCTTCTGCCGCCGCGCTCGTGGCTGTCATAGCGGGAGCCACGGTGTATATCCTTGGAGATAAGGATGAGGCAGACGAAAAGAGTAGTGTGGTCTCACTCTCTCGTGAGGCAGGTCAGCGTGACGGCCGTATCGAGAGTGATGACGTCAGTCGTGTGACAGACGAGGGCGAGGAGATGCTCGCTCAGTCACAGACAACGTCGGTGCGCCACGCTTCGTCGACGTCAGTCGTGACGCCACAGTCAGTCGTGCTCAAAGCGGGTGACACGGACGATAACAACGACGAGGAGATGGACGAGCCTAAGGCGAGTGCCCGGTCTCTGACGGTTGTTACACGTGAGACAGACAAGTCTGCACATGATGAGCCGGATGTCGACCGAATACAGGCTGTGAAGACCGTATGCGAGTACGCTTCAGCGGACGATGGCAACGAGCTGACGAGAAAGACTGCCAGCGCGGACTACGAGGATGGTCTGACGTTGGGCGTGTACTACTCTGGTCTGTTTGGTAATTCGTCATCATGCGCTTATGTGGTCAATGATAATGGTGAGTGTAATAGTGTGACGGAACGTCATCATCAGCATAGAAAGCTGGGGGTGTCGCTCAAGTACGACATCAGCGACAGGTGGGGCATACAGACCGGACTGACGTATACGTCGATGAACTCTGACATCGTGGATGAGTCCGGTCAGCGCACCACAACCACTCACCAGCGTCTGGTGTATGCGGGAATACCGGTAAACGTGCATTATAGCTTTATCAAGGGCGACAAGATGAATGTATATGTCTCCGCTGGTGGTGAGGTGGAGAAGATGATAATTGGAACAGGCGACGTGACAGAGTCAAGTCCTGTCTTCGACGTGAACATGTGCGCTGGTCTGGAATTTATGATTACCGATAACTTGATGCTCTATGCGGAGCCTGGTGTTTATCATTATTTCGATAATGGCAAGGGAGTGCGTTCGGCGTATACCGATGGTTTGACGAACTTCAATTTGTCGTTGGGCGTGAGGTTCCATCTGAGATGACGGCGTTGAATATATGATGTTTTTTAGAAATACTTGTTATTTTTTTCCGAGAGTCACGCAAGTTTTCGAGAGTGTCCGCATTTAATGGACAAAAAGAAATTCATCATCACTTTAACGTCTGTCTGCTTTGCTGTTGTACTTGCCCCCATGCTTGTACGCAGCAGGTGGCAGGCAAACAAAACGACAACAGTTGTTTCCTCCGTTGATATCTCTTCGTGACGTGGCGGAAACACGATGACACTCTGTTTGCCGGTGTTCGGTTCGCTCAGAATGAGGTATTAGGGTGTTTTTTCATAATATACTCTAAATCATAACAAATTAGGATTGTTAGTCTCAGACAAAATAACTTACTTTGCATCGTGAAATCCAAAGAGTGTTGTGTAAGATGATATGATGACATTCTGGATGTATGGTTATAGTAAAAAGACAAAACAGTTTACTTCTACATGAATTTCTCAGGAATAGTCATTGCTGTCACCACATTTTTTGTGATAGGCGTTTTCCATCCGATTGTTATTAAGGCTGAATATTATTACGGTACACGTTGCTGGTGGCTGTTTTTGTTGTCCGGCATCTTATTTATCGTGGCTTCGCTTTTTGTGGCGGATGAGCTTATGAGTCCGGTGCTCGGAGTGGTTGGATGCTCTTGTCTGTGGAGCATACTGGAGGTGTTCGAGCAGCGTAAGCGAGTGCTGAGAGGATGGTTCCCGATGAATCCTAAGAGAAAGGACGACTATGCCTGATATGTCTGTCGCCATAGTTGACAGTAATGTGCTTACGGGCATGGGACTGCAGCGCATCATCGAGGACCTGATGCCGATGGCTGATATACGTATCTTCACATCATTCGAGGCCTTGGTGGCATGCACGGACTCTCGTTTCGTGCATTTCTTCGTGGCGTCTCGTATATATTTTGAGCACGCTCAGTTCTTTCGGGATAACAAGGTGCGTTCTATCGTCCTTGTCAATGGTGACATGAAAATCAACGGGGTGATGACGCTGAACGTGTGTCAGCCGGAGAATATGCTCGTCAAATCGATTCTCGGTATGTATAGTATGGGTCATGGGCCTGGACATCCGGGGCCTACCGTTGGACATCCGGGTATGGCGGCTCACACGGCAGGACATAAGAATGGAGATGAGTCTACGGAGACGTTGCTGTCTTCCAGAGAGATTGAGGTGGCTGTGCTGTTGTCTAAGGGGCTGATAAGTAAAGAGATTGCGGATAAGCTTAACATAAGCACCACGACGGTGATCACTCATCGTACGCATATTATGGATAAGCTTGACGCTCACTCTTTGGCTGACGTCATCATCTATTGTGTGATGAACGGCTTCGTCGATGTGGGTGAGTTGTGATTGCGCCGGGTTGATATTGAAAGTTATGGTTCATCCGACATTTCGAGTGATACGGCAGTCGTGTAGTGCATAGAGTCTT
>CALCEL010000087.1 GCA_937900485.1 uncultured Prevotellaceae bacterium | reverse complement strand
TCATTGGTTGTCCTAACTCGTCACATATAGGAAGTAAGCCCATTGTTGGTTTGTACGCACCAACAAAGGTCGAATAGTCACTATCGGGGTGGAAAGTGGTACGGATTACGCTTTCACCCTCAGTCTTCTCATTGATAGTATGAGACTTTCCTGTGCCAGGCGCACCATAGTAGATTTGCTGGAGGGATACTTTAGTGCTCTCGATTCCATCATTGGGCGTTATTTGCGTGTCAACAAACAGCTTTTTTGCATTGAGAAAACATAGGTAGAACGCTACAGCATTGGAATATTGGTTCTTACCCCTATCGTTATATTCGATATACTTGGGCAGAGTTTCTAATCGTTCTACAATGGTGTTGAATTCTTCTGCATCATCAAAATCCAATATCGAGATATCCTCTTTATCGGGAAACAACAATTTCAAACATTCGTTAATGCGTTTGAAATCACTATAGTTGTTTGCACTATTCGGATTGCGTGTGCATTTCTTTAGGAACTCAATATATAATTCCTTTTGCTTGTTTCTATCCATTTCGTATTTCTTCTTAGCCATTGTAACACATTTTTAATAAAGACACTTCTGTAGTTATATAAGACCTATCTCATATATATTGACTCCTTCTTTCTTACAAATAGCAAAACTTTCATCCATGAGCCGATTATATACGACACATGATACGCAATTCTATCGTATAGGTCATAATCAATCTTCAGTCAAGAGTTCGCGTTTGTCAACTTCCAATAATTCGGCAATTCTACTTAAAGTCTTCAAATCTGGTTGAGTCTTTTGAGAACACCATTTGCTAACGGTAACAGGAGATACGCCAAGTTCTCCCGCAAGCCATACTGCTGTGCGTTTCTTCTGAACCAGCACAAGTTTTAGCCTATTTAAATCCTTAAATTCCATATTTAACATTTTAAATTGTGAGACAAAGATAATAATGTTTTTCTTTTCAAGTCAAAATCCTTTTTTATAATATATAAATAATGTGTTTTTTGTGATTATTAACCAAATTTTCATTCATGAATGCCATTTCCATACCTTAAACTAAACCACAATAAGGAAAAATGACGATTTTGTTTTCTATGATATTATTTCGTTGCACCCATGACAAATGTCTGCCAATTTGAAAATGTTTTATAATTGCTGTGCCCCATTTCGATACAACTTTTATAATCAAAGTATTTGGCCTTGTTTTTGCTCAAATTCACATTGGAGTAATGTTGCTCCAAATAAAAACTAATGAATAATAAATATTACGATATGCAATACGAAGTTACTCGTAATAAAAAAGCAACGAACTCCGCATTCAGATTCGTCTCGTCAAACTCGGACAGTTCCCACTCATAGCTGAATATCTCACCTGTATCCTTGTCAAGCCATTTGCGCTTGCGAACATGAAGGTAGGTGGCACGGCCACGAAGGGGAAAGTCCTGGATGGTATGGTACTCGCCAAAACCATGGGATATGATAGAGGAGTTCTTCTTGTCCTCACGCATCTGGACCTTCTTCTCATCAAGCCAGATGTCGAAACTAAGGTCAGTCTTCTCAAACTTGGCAACGTCAAAGTTGTCTATCAGCACATCGGGAAGGATGGCGCGCAGCAATTGGGTATGATACATGCAGCAAAGGTACAACTTTATTCTTGATTAGTTCAAGCCTTACCAACCGGGTAAATCCGCTGAGCCGTTTTTGTTGGGTATTTAAACACAAAAAGCAGAACAATTCTGTTCTGCTTTTGAGGTGCCTACCCGATTCGAACGGGTGTAAACGGTTTTGCAGACCGGTGACTAAGCCACTCATCCAAGGCACCATTGTTTCTTGTTTGCGGGTGCAAAGGTACTCATATTTTTTTTCCCCGCAAACTTTTCGGCGTTTTTTTTTGAAAAATAATATTTTTTCTTGTTTTCCCTTGCCGTATGGACAACTCGTCCATACTTTTGCACTAAATTCTAAGGATAATGGACATTTTCGAGAAGAGGATAAAAAAATATATTGTTGAGCATTCGATGCTCACGGATGGTCAAGGTGTTATCGTGGCTCTGAGCGGCGGCTCTGATTCGGTCGCTCTTCTCCTTGTCCTGGACAGACTCGGTTACAAGTGCTATGCCGCTCATTGTAATTTTCATTTGAGGGGAGATGAGAGTATGCGTGATGAGCGATTCGTAACCGACTTGTGCGACAGATTCTCCATCAAGTTGTACAAGACGGACTTCGACACTATGAAATATGCCGAGGACAATAGCGTAAGTGTGGAGATGGCTGCGCGAGAGCTACGCTACTCTTATTTCAGACTCTTAGAGAAGGAGACCGGAGTGAAGTGCGTGGCTGTGGGACACCACAGAGACGATAATGTGGAGACTCTCTTCCTGAACCTGCTGAGAGGTACGGGTATACGCGGAGTATGTGGCATACAGCCGGTCAATGGTGACGTGGTGCGACCGCTACTGGGTGTGAGTCGTGAAGACATAAAAGTATATCTGGATAGCCTGGGCGTTGGGTATGTCACTGACAGTACGAATCTCGTGGATGAATATAAAAGGAATAAGATACGCCTTAATATTATTCCGGAACTGTTGACTGTTAACAGCGCTGCCGTTGATAATATACTGACCACCATCAAGAATCTCAACGAGGTAAGGAAGATTTATATCAAGTCTATAGCGGACGATATGGCGAAGTGCGTGTCAGAGGGTCCGGATGGCGTTTGTAGTATTGACTCGGAGAAGTTGTTGTCGTGCGTCTCCCCGAAGTCTGTTCTTCATGAGATATTGACACCTTATGGTTTTAACGCCGACCAGGAGGCTCAGGTGATGAGCTGCGTGGCGAACGGAAAGGTGGGTTCTCTGTTTCATTCACCTACACATGTCCTTGCCGTCGACCGTGTGAGTGTAGTCGTTTGTGAAAGTGTCAAGCAAATTGTTAACCCTGTCCAGTTGAGCGAATTCCCTGACATCACGTCCACAGATGTGCCGGTGTCCTCATTGAGCATGGTCAAAGACAAGGCACATGCGTATGTGGACAGAGACAAGCTGGCTGGTGAGCTATACGTCAGGAGCTGTAAGCCGGGAGACAGCTTTTGTCCGTTCGGCATGAAAGGTAAGAAGCTGGTGAGTGACTATATGACGGACAGGAAGTTTGACAGGATAAGGAAGATGCGTCAGCTCGTCGTGTGTGACGAGAGTGACAATATAGTGTGGTTGGTTGGGGAGAGAGGCGTTGACACGTATAAGGTTGATGAACGCACCGTTAATGTACTTGTCCTGAGTGTTAGCAAGTGACACTTATGTCGTGTGAAGTAGATTGTTACAGATAATCAATACCCCGTGTTTTTACTTTTTTGAGTTAAAACACCCTCGTTCTTGTGTGTTTTTTGTATTTTTGCAGACGTTATGAAGAAAGAAGAGACATCACAGGTTTATCAACACGAGATTATAGAGTTTGTGACGGTGGCGGTGCAGTACTGCGCTTATCTGGAATTGTCGGAGGGAAAGAGTCGCGAGGAGTATGTCGACACATTGCTGAAAATACTTCCTCTGCTGTATCTCAAGGGCGCTTTACTGCCTAAGTATGAGCTGTTGACGGATTACGCTCCTTCCGATTATGTCACAGAGGAGAATTATGACATTGTCAGAAATAATATTTCTTACGTCATGTCTGACAAGGATGACTACCTTGACGTTTTTGTTGAGGACATGAAGTACAGCGACACACCTATTCTCACTTCTGTCAGCGAGAATCTTGCCGATATATACCAGGATATCAAAAACTTCGTTTGTGCTTACAGAGACGGCGACGAGGATAACAGATACAATGCTGTTGCCACTTGCAAGGACACTTTCGTGAATTTCTGGGGACAGAAGCTGACTAATGTGATGCGCGCTCTTCATGATGTGCGTTATTCTGACAGTGATTATGAGGACGAGTTCGAGGACTGACAGGTGAGCATCCCGGACGTGATGTGTTGAGTGATTACGAGAGTTAACGCAGATGTGTTGTTCTTGGTTAACGTTTTTCTTAGTATGTGACGATAGAGTGTTATGTGTGCTTGACAGTAGATGTTGGTTACGCCGACGTCCCGCTCTTGTCAACGCTGCTATCGCGTGAAAAGGTTTAATATTCTCCATCATTGAGATGATAGTCATAAAAAATAAATTTGATAAAAAACAGATCGGCAATCTGCCTCGGGCGTTATTCGATGGGCGAATAGTAACCATAGTGTCCGAGTATGAGGCAGACCGGGCTGTGGATTTTCTTCTGAGACAACCGATTCTCGGTTTTGACACGGAGACTCGTCCGAGTTTCAGAAAAGGACATTATAACCATGTGGCTCTGCTACAGGTCGCCACTCATGACATCTGCTTCCTCTTCAGGTTGAACAGGATTGGCATCACGGACTCTATTGTGCGTCTTCTTGAGGACTGCTCAATAACGAAGGTCGGTCTTTCTTTGCAGGATGACATGAGAATGTTGACGCACAGACGTGAGTTCACTCCCGGCACGTTCGTGGAACTGCAGAAAGAGGTCCATGACGTGGGTATTGAGGACATGAGTCTGCAAAAGATTTTCGCTAATGTCTTCGGACAGAAAATCTCAAAAGGACAACAACTGTCCAACTGGGAGGCGGATAATCTCTCAGAGGCACAGATGTTATATGCGGCAACGGATGCTTGGGCGTGCGTGCTCATACACGAGGAGATTCAAAGACTAAAGAATACGGGTGACTATAGGCTGGAGATGTGTGAGCCTAAATTAGTGACTCCGAATGTGAATTTTAATGAAATGTAATGATATGAAACAGATATATTTAAAGAGAGGTAAAGAAGAGTCTCTGCTACGATTCCATCCATGGATTTTCTCCGGAGCCGTTCATCACATGTCAGAGGAACCCGAAGAGGGTGAGGTCGTTGAGGTGTACACAAGCGAGAAGGAGTATATCGCAACCGGTCACTTCCAGATAGGAAGCATCATGGTGCGTGTGTTGTCTTTTGAGCATGAGACTATCGACGTGGATTTCTACTCGAGAAAGCTGACTGTCGCCTATGATGTCAGAAAGCGTATAGGATTGGTCGACAGTGTTAATAATAATACTTACAGACTCGTTCACGGTGAGGGTGACAACCTGCCTGGACTCGTCATTGACGTGTACGGCAAGACGGCTGTCATGCAGGCTCATTCCGTCGGTATGCATACTGACCGTGAGGTCATCGCTAAGGCTCTCAAGTCTGTGATGGGGGACGAGTTGGAAAACATCTACTATAAGTCTGAGACAACTCTCCCTTTCAAAGCTGAGCTTGGACAGGAGAACGGATTCCTGCTCGGCGGTGCGGCTGATGACGTGGCTGTGGAGAACGGACTAAAGTTCCACGTTGACTGGTTGAAAGGACAGAAGACGGGCTTCTTCGTCGACCAGCGTGACAACCGTAGCCTTTTGGAGCATTATGCGAAAGGACGCAAGGTACTTAACATGTTCTGCTACACCGGAGGCTTCTCATTTTACGCTATGAGGGGCGGGGCGAAGCTCGTGCATTCAGTCGACTCGTCACAGAAGGCCATAGACCTCACTAACGCTAATGTCAGACTGAATTTCCCGGACGACAACAGACATGAGGCGTTCGCTGAGGATGCATTCAAGTTCCTTGAGCGCATGGAGACTCCGTATGACCTTATCATCCTTGACCCGCCTGCGTTCGCTAAGCATAAGGATGCTCTCAGAAATGCGCTGAAAGGATACACGAGACTTAATAAGAAGGCGTTCGAGAAGATCAAGCCGGGTGGCATCGTCTTTACGTTCAGCTGTTCACAGGCTGTCGACAAGGACCACTTCAGAACTGCTATCTTCTCTGCTGCAGCAGCAGCTAAACGTAACGTGCGCATCCTTCATCAGCTTCATCAACCGGCTGACCACCCAATCAATATTTATCACCCGGAAGGTGAATATTTGAAGGGATTGGTACTGTATATTGAGTAGTTGCAGATTTGTTAAGTAAAGCAAATAAAAGCGTCTTGAAATGTTAAATATTGCGCTCAAGACGCATTTTTTATATAAAAACACTTGCAGGATTGGTAAAAACGCGTACCTTTGCATCGTGTTTTTCATGGTATTAGATTTATTTTAAGGTTAGTAAAGAT
>CALCEL010000086.1 GCA_937900485.1 uncultured Prevotellaceae bacterium | reverse complement strand
CTCATCAGTGAAATCTGTGTTCATAAACTGAAATTTTAACATGCGAAACTTGTATCTTTTTATGATTAATAGTGAGAAGTTGTCTCATCAACTTTTATGTTTAAGAAAATTTAAATAAAGGGTACTTCTATAACGTAGATAAATCTACACGCTTATAAAACTGTAAAGCTTCTGAAGCTCATTTATAGAGCTACCCAAAAACTTCTGTTAGTTAATATATATTTTTTTGCAAATTTACATAAATAATGTTAACCGCCTTTGTTTAAACAGAGCGTATGCTTGTATATATCAAGCATTATGTTGATTTTCGTTATAATTTTGGTTAATTTTCTGAATAAATTCATGAATTTCAAAGGATGAAGAGTTGGTATGACGCATATACTGAGAAGGTGACATCCCCTCCACCTTTCGGAAGACATGAGAAAAATGAGCGGGATCAGAGAATCCGCATAGGCTGGACACTTCTGTGATGGAGCGAACGGATCCGTCATGAATTTTGGCAAGGAGACGTTTGGCTTTTGTCAGTCGGATTAGAGTGACAAACTGGGCTACGGACAACCCGGAGATTTTCTTCAACCGACGGTTGAGCTGCGATGGAGTGAGGGAGACAATACTGGAGAGGTAACGCACATCGAGATGGCCGTTATTCAGATTCTGGATAACATCGGTGGTTAACTTCTCAAGTAATTGCTTGTCGCTGATTCGTTTGATACTCATAACAGTGGTTATTAAAATTGACAGTGCAAAAATAGTGGGTTTTTCGAGCATAAATTTGTCGATTTTAACCAACTTTTTGTCGATTTTAACCATTTGGCGATAATTATGTGAAAAGTGAAAAGTTATAGTGAAAAGTGAATAGTGAAAAGTGTAGTTTGTCACACAGATTACACGGATGACACTGATTAAACGAAGAAATTATATCTGTGAATATCTGTGGTATCTGTGTGAGATAGAATAAAAACGACGGTTGGAGGAGGTACGACGTCAATTCATAGTAATATTGCCCAACTGCTGTAGGGCCTTACTCTATGTATGGCCGCAAAGCCATGGTTTTCCGAGAGCTTCGGACATAGATAAACTATGTCCCTACAGCGGGTGGGGTACGGTACGACATCAATTCATGCTACCCACCTAATGCCCCCTTCCTTTGGGGGAGGGGGTTAGGGGGAGAGGCTTACTTGCCGGCCATGATGTTGATGACAGCCACCACGTCGTTGATATCGACCTGAGGTGATCCGTCTGCTTTCATGTCGCCGTTGACATTGGCGTTCGGCCAGGAGGCAGTGCCAGCCATCACGTTGATGATGGCCACCACGTCGTTGATATCCACTTTTCCGTCCTCATTCACGTCACCAGGGATGGCTGTCTTCGGCAAGGAGAAATAGCCTGTGGTAGGGTTAGCCATGGAGACATCCGTCATCGACGAGTCGTAAGCCACGGCACCGACAAGAGAGGTGCAACCGAGGAACATATAGGTACTCTCCGCGGCATTCCAAGAGTTGTCACAATAGATGGCCCTAAGGGAGGAGCAGTCACCGAACATATAACTCATAGTAGTCACTTTCGAGGTGTTAAAGTTGGACACATCAAGAGATGTCAGCGAGGAGCAGTCACGGAACATAGCGTACATAGTAGTAACTTTCGATGTGTCGAAGGTGGACAAATCAAGGGATGTCAGCGAGGAGCAGTTAGAGAACACATAACTCATATTGGTCACTTTCGACGTGTCGAAGCCATTCACATCAAGACTTGTGAAGTTGCATTTAGAGAACATACCACTCATATTGGTCACCTTCGATGTGTTGAATTTGGACACATCAATCCCCGTCAGGGATGAGCAGCCATAGAACATATCACTCAAATTGGTCACGCTCGACGTGATGAAGTTGGAGACATCAAGTGCCGCCAGGGAGGAGCAGTCATAGAACATATCACTCATATTGGTCACTTTCGACGTGTTGAAACCATTCACATCAAGCCCCGTCAGGGAGGAGCAGCCATAAAACATATAACTCAAATTGGTCACTTTCGACGTGTTGAAGCCATTCACATCAAGACCCGTCAGGGATGAGCAGCCATAGAAGATTCTACTCATGTCAGTCACGCTCGTTGTGTTGAATTTAGACACATCAAGCGCCGTCAGGGATGAGCAGTTATAGAACATATAACTCATATCAGTCACTTTCGATGTGTTGAAGCCAGACAAGTCAAGCGCCGTCAGGGAAGAGCAGTCATAGAACATATAACTCATATCAGTCACTTTCGATGTGTTGAGTTTTGAGACATCATGGTCCGTCAGAGAGGAGCACCCCCGAAAGAGTCCACTCATATTGGTCACGCTTGACGTGTTGAAGCGAGAAATATCAAGGCTCGACAGAGAAGAGCAGCCATAGAACATAGATTTCATATTGGTCACGTTCGACGTGTTGAAGCCTGAAAGATCAAGATTCGTCAGGGAGGAGCAGTTATAGAACATATAACTCATGTCGGTCACGCTCGACGTGTTGAAGTTAGAGACATCAAGATTCGTCAGGGAGGAGCATTCAACGAACATATTATTCATACTTGTCACGTTCGAAGTGTCGAAGGTGCTTAAATCAAGACGTTTCAGGGCTGTGCAGCCAGCGAACATAAAACCCATATTTGTCACTTTCGAAGTATTGAGGAAATTCAGTCCATCGATACGCATCAATGCTTTGCAGTTAAAAAACCAGCGTTTGGTCTTCTGTACCTCCACTTGGGAGAAAGACTCTTTGAAGACAACTCTCGTTACACGTTCCATGATATCATAAGTCCATTCGGGATATTCATCGTCTTTAAAATTCAGGACATCATCCCCGCTCCACACATTAATTACGTAATGTGTGTCGTAGGTGGATCCGACAGAGATATTAGCCGTTGTGTAATCGAAATAGAGCGTATTAGCTCCATTAAGACCAGCACACCAGATGGCGTAGGCCGTCTGGGCGGACACGGATGCCGTAGTGAGTAAAAGAGCTGTGAGAAGAGTAAAAAATCTTTTCATAAATAGGGTTTTAAGTGAAAAGTGAATATTTTAAGTGAATAGTGAATAGTGTAGGAGTGGAAAGAAATTTTTGTTTAAGGCAAATGAATTAGAAGATTATCATGCCGTAGAAAATTCATGGAACATAAAATATGTGGAAAATTCAATCCGGAGAGAGGCATTTCACCTCTGTTTTGAGAATTGAGAAGGTGCGATACCGAAGTGTTGACGGAAGACACGGGAGAAATGAGCCTGGTCGGTGAAACCACAGCGGAAAGCAACCTCGGAAACAGGGAGAGGAGGGTCGAGCAGAAGGAGACGAGAGGCTTCCTTCAGACGAATAGAAAGGATAAGGGCAGCCGGGGACTCATTAACAGCCGCTTTCAGTTTACGGGTGAGCTGAGAACGACTCATGCAGAGGGTATTTGCCACATCCATCGTGGAGATTTCGCCCTTCTGCATCAGGGAATGCACCACATCCGTGAGTTTGGAGAGGAAACGGTCGTTTCCCTGACATATCATCCGCTCATAGGCAGACTCAGCGTGAGCAGATTCATCATCTGTTTCAGTCAACTGATTTTCAAGTAATTGCAATTTGGTATGCCGTAAAATGAGCCTACTCATCTCAAACTGGTTCTTCACGAGCAGCGTAAGCTCATCAGCATTGAACGGCTTGTTGAGATAAGCCGTCGCACCCGCCTCAAAGGCTTTGACGCGGTCCTCGTCCGTCACTTTGGCGGTGACGACAATAAGCGGGATGTGGCACGTGAGCTCATCATTACGGACAGCGCGACAAAGTTCAAGTCCGTCGGTATGCGGCATCATCAAATCAGTGATAATCAAATCGGGCACCAGCTCTTTCGCCTTCTTGATGCCCTGTTCGCCGTCCTCAGCATAACAGACCTCAAATGAGGGTGAGAGGAGAGAACCAATATAACGAGCCACATCACGGTTGTCCTCGACAACCAGAATCCGAATCTCCTTATCCGAGACAGACTGACCGGAGGTGTCAGCGGAAGACACCTGGGGCGAAGGAATCAACAAATCAGATGCTATCTCAGCGTGCCCTTCGATGGCATTAACACCCTGCTGACGCAACGGAAGGGTTACCGTGAACAAGGCACCTCCATCAGGTTTGTTCTCTGCAGCGACAGAGCCATGTGAGGCCTCCACTATCTCACGGACGAACGAGAGACCGATGCCAGTGCCCTGACCCAACTTCGAATGCTGACCCTGATAGAAAGGCTCAAAGATATGCGGGATGTCATCGGGACTGATACCCGGTCCGTCGTCAGACACAGTCACCACCAATTTGTTGTCGTTCAGACGCGTCTGCATCTCCACATGACCACCCTCCGGTGTCTGCTTCAAGGCATTTGAGAGGAGGTTCACCACCACTTTCTGTAAATAGCCGGGAACGGTGTCCATCACAATCTCATGCTCATCCGTCAGGTATGTGAGCGCGAGATTCCTGCTGTCGGCCCAGGGCTTCATGCGTTCGGTGAGCATCGTCAGCAACGGCACGATGTCGGTCCGCCGCCATTCCGCCTCACCGATGGCAGACTTCACTTTCGCCACATCGAGCAGCTGGCTGACCAACGAGAGGAGCTCCTCACTATTTCGGTCAATCGCATCCATCCCCTCACGCAAGGCAGTGTTCTCTACCCTACCCTTGTCAAGCTGTTTCTGCACCTGCCGGGCTGTTCCCATGATGACGGTGAGCGGTGTGCGGAACTCATGAGTGACATTTGTGAAGAACGCCTCGCGCGTGGCCTGGAGCCGCTGAGTGGCAAGCTGTGTCTTTCTCCTCAGCCGGTTGATATAAGCCAGCGCAGTGATGACTGCCATGAGCAAAAGGGCACCAATCACTGAAGCCCATATAATATTGCGGATCCGCTCCTTGCTTCTGATATTCTCCTCTTTGAGCTCATCGTTATGCAGCTGGGCATTCGACTGACTCAGCTTATCGTGCATCTCCGCATAATGGAGTGAGTCCATCATGGAAGAATAAAGACGCAACTCCTGGAAGGCCTCACGCGGGTGGTTAGGCTCAAGGGCCTCAGCCAATGACTTATGGTCATAGCAGACCGAGCGGGTGTTGCCCACCTCCTGCTGAAGCTTAAGGGCACGTCTGATAAACGGGATGGCCTCCTCGTTGCGTTTCATGTCAAGTAGGTCGTACGTCACATACTCCAGACTGATGGCCAAGAGATTGCGGTCGATCACCGGCATCTGCTCCACCGTCTGCACCGCTTCCATTGACATTTGGAGGGCTTTCTCCATTTCACCGTTACGGTTGTAGGCATAAGAAAGCTGAGAGAGGTGGTTGACCACAGCCTCTGGGTAGCCGATCTCACGTGCCGCCTCCACAGCCTGAATGCCATACCGAATGGCTGGTTCAGGCTCGTTCGCCACAGTATAGACCTCGCAGGCTATGCCGAGATAATTATGGGTGTTGTCATGTGAGCCCGTCAGCCGGTCCGTCTCAATGGCACGTTCCACAAAATGTTTCGCCTCCTCGGTATAACCGAGTGATATGTTGATGATGGCCTGATAGTTGTAGGCTCTGGCCAGCGGCATGTACAGTTTGTGTCTCTTGCTGATTTTCTCCGCCTCGAGCACAGATTCCGTTGCCTCCACATTGCGAGCTTGTTTGAAAAGGGCATAACCCTGGTCGCAAAGGAGCGTTGCATGAATGAAAGGCGAGTTATTTACAGCTAAAGGAAGGGCACGCTCGATATAATCAAGCGCCTCCTTGAAATAGCTGTTAAGCAGGTAGTAACGCTCAGTGGCAAACCACACATGGAAATCGAGGCTGTCGCCTTTGGCATGTTTGAGTTGATCTGAGAGGTTGCCAACGAGCTGGTCGTCTTGAAGACAATAGTCGATGATAGATTGTGCCTGACTGAGTTTCTTAGCAGCAGAGGCCTGTTGGTAGGCTGAAAGCATGCTGTCGAGCTGTGCAAGTGGATTGTCATCGGGGGTGTTCCCAGCGAACAAGACTGTTGGCAGGAGGAGCCAAAGGATAAGGAATTTCTTTATCTGATGCATCGTTGAGTAAATATATGAGATATGATTTTGCAAATTAACAAAAAAATCACGAAGTAGTTTTGTCTAAAACGAGCAAATATTAATTTTTTCAAGTTTCTGAAGTTATGATTGATATTTTGTATTCTTTTCCTTTACACAGAT